>CBDUQW010000048.1:0-28281 GCA_965369625.1 uncultured Thermoplasmata archaeon
CGGAGGTCCTTACTGTCGCCCGGCGAACGGGTGACATAAGTCCCTGAGCTACACAGCAATTAAATTAAAATACTGGTCGAAACTATATATAATCTAGACTGGTGGAGAGTATATATGGTTGAGAACATCACTCCAAGTACCTCATCGATGCCACGAATTTGTTTTCTGACCTTGATTGTTATTATAGCTTACCAGGGTTATTCTGCTGAAGAGGTCGAAGGACAAGAATCTGAAGTCCGTCTAAATAATTACGAATTATACTACAATAGTGACGCTGAGAATCGGATGTCATTATTCCCCGAGGGAGTCAATGGCAACATAATTATACCACGGAATATGAACCCCCTCGAGACAACCGAACGTATTGTTATCCTCGCTCCGATGCATGTAGAAGATTCTCCTCTGATTATTGATGGTACGGTAACGGCGAATATCTATGCGACAGGTACAAACCCACAGATTGAAACTGAATTCATCGTAACGATTCACGGTGAAGATTCGGACATGTATGAGGATGTCGAATTCAGGAGTGGACCTATCCAACTAACTACATCCCCTCAACTAATATCCTTCACTAGCCCAGCTATCAATTGGATCATAGAACCAGAGGGCCTCTTCACCATAAGCGTCAACTGCACTCATCTTGGGGGGGTAGCGTATCTAAATTATGGCAATCATGAGGCAGGAACCTGCTTCTCGCTAAGAGGCAATTTCATTTCACTTACCAATGTATCATTAGAAAGCGATGAATATGGGTCTGCAGTCTTATCCGATCCATATCAACTAATCCAAGAGAGTGATTTAACATCTATCATTTTTTTACTATATCCTGATCAGAGCATCGTCTACAAAGAGGAGGTGATCGTCGAGAATGATGATGATCCAGGACACCAGTTAATATTGTTCCCTTTACCGAATGAGACTTATCAAGGTATATTTGAGATATTCGTGTTCGTAGAAGATAGAACCACGGTCGAGTTGTATGGGCCGTATGGACAACTAGATATCAACACAGATGATGGAAACGAGTCCTCATCGTTTATTGCACAATATGGAATGATTGTAATCATCATATTAATAGTGGTTATTGCATTGGTAATTGGATATGTTAAAAAGGAAATTCTATATTCATTTTATAATGAAAAGATAAGAAAGAGTACCTAGAATTCCGACAATCCTTACTGTCAGCCTCGGCTCAGCTTGCAGCCTTCCGGATAGAAAAAGGGGACCAGCCCGGTCCCTTCGGACCGGGCGTTCCCGAAAAGGGTGGCGTCCTTAGCCTCAGAAGAGGCCGATGGTCTTTCCCGTCTCGTCGATGTCCACGTGCTCCGACGCGGGTATCCTCGGTAGGCCGGGCATCAGCATCATGTCGCCGCAGATGGCGACCAGGAAGCCGGCGCCAGCGCCGACGTACACCTCGCGCACCGTCAGGTCCCAGCCACCGATGGGAGCCCCGCGCCAGGTGGGGTTGTCGGTGATGGAGTTCTGGGTCTTGGCCACGCAGATGGGCAGGTTGTCGAAGCCGTGCTTCGTCAGCGTCTTGATGTCCTTCTTGGCCTTCTTCTCGAGCACGATACCGTCGGCGCGGTAGATCTCGGTGGCGATGGTCCTCAGCTTGTCCTCGATGGGGACATCCAGCGGGTAGATGGGATGGTAGGCAGACTCCTTGGTCTCCAGGCACTCGATGAGGGCCTTGGCCAGGTCCTTGCCGCCCTCGGCACCGTGGGCCACCACCTGGCAGCGGGCGTAGTTCACACCCATGGCCTCCATGTCGTCGACCACTATCTGGAGCTCCTCCTCGGTGTCCATGCCCACGAACTCGTTGATGGCCACCACGACTGGCACGTCGTACTTTTGCATGTTCTCGATGTGGATGTGCAGGTTCGCGAGGCCCTTCCGCACTGCATCGGGCATGGGCGTTGCGCTGAGGGCCTCCTTCTTCTTCGCGCCGCCGTGGAGCTTGAGAGCCCTTATGGTGGCGATGAGGAGGACGGCCGCGGGCTTGTAGTTGGCCACCCGGGACACTATGTCCATGAACTTCTCCGCGCCCAGGTCGGCGCCGAAACCGGCCTCGATGAGCACGTAGTCGGCCAGCTTGATGGCCATGCGGGTGGCCACCACGGAGTTGGTGCCGTGGGCGATATTGGCGAAGGGACCACCGTGGCAGAAGGCCGGGGAGTTGTTCAGCGTCTGGACCAGGTTCGGCTTGAGGGCGTCCTTGAGGAGCACCGTCATGGCGCCGTCGGCGTTCAGGTCGCGGGCGCGCACCGGGTCCTTGTCGTAGTTGTAGCCGATGACTATGTCGCCCAGGCGCCTCTTCAGGTCCTTGACGTCGTTGGCCAGGCACATGATGGCCATGATCTCCGAGGCGACGGTGATGAGGAACTGGTCTGAGCGGACGAAGCCATCCGCCTCGCGGCCCAGACCGACGACTATGTTCCGAAGGGCCCGGTCGTTCATGTCCATGGCACGGCGCCAGGTGATCCGCTTGGGGTGGATCCGCAGCTCGTTGCCGAAGTGCAGATGGTTGTCGATCATGGCCGACAGCAGGTTGTTCGCCGTCGTCATCGCATGGATGTCACCGGTGAAGTGGAGGTTGATGTCCTCCATCGGCAAGATCTGGGCGTAGCCGCCGCCCGCCGCGCCGCCCTTGATCCCGAACACGGGGCCCAGGGAGGGCTCTCGGAGGCAGTTGATGACGTTGTAGCCCATCTCGTGCATCGCCTGCCCGAGGCCGGTCGATACCGTGGTCTTGCCCTCGCCCATGGGGGTGGGCGTGATGGCCGTCACCAGCACCAGCTTGGCATCCGGGTTGCCCTGGAGGCGGTCTATCACTTCCAGGTCGACCTTGCACTTGTAGTTGCCGTACAGCTCGATCTCATCATCCTCGAGCCCGATCTCACGAGCTATCTCGATGATAGGTTTCATAGTCGCTTCTTGTGCGATCTCTATGTCTGTCTTCAACTTATACACCACCCTTTGGTAATCCTGAGTTTCCCGCCTCCCTAGCGGGGAAGGGCTGACCGGTTTGTTAGCATAAAAACATTATTATCGCCATACTACTGGATGGGCCGTTCCGGGCCCACAGGTGTGTGAGGTCAATGGAAGGGTATCTCACCCAAATCCTTTTTTTAATACCGTCACTATTCATGCCTCCGCGGTGGGGAAAATGGATGACCTTCCTGAAGGGCTGGCGGATTCGGGTGCCATCGAGATCTCCCGGGTCCTGGGCGTCCTGGACGGAGGTCGGGTCTTGGATGTTGGCACGGGGAAGGGCGACTTCATCGTCACGCTGGCCGAGCACCTTGGCGGTTACACCAAGTTCACCGGCGTAGACCTGAACGTGGAGAAGCTGGAGAAGGGGAGAGAGCGCGTGGAGGAACTGGTCGCAGATCTCCTGGAGATGGACGGTGGGGACCTGGCATTCGACAACGGCGCCTTCGACACCGTCTGCATCTCGAACTCCCTCCATCACCTGGAGCGTACCGGTGACGTGATGGCGGAGATGTTCCGGGTGCTCAGGCCGGGGGGCACCTTCATCCTCCAGGAGATGTTCTGCGATGGCGAGCAGACGCCCGCCCAGGTGACCGACATCCTGGTCCACCACTGGTCCAGCAGGATCGACACCCTCCTGGAGACCTTCCACAGGAAGATCTACACGAGGGAGGAGATAGGGTCGGTCATCGAGAGCCTGGACCTTCGGGATGTGAGGTACTTCGAGACCACCCACTATGTCAAGTGCCTGACCTGCGAGGACCGGTTCAAGTGCGAAGACCCGCTGGACCCCGAGTTCGTGAAGTCCGGGGTCAAGGACATAAGGGACGACCTGGAGAGGCTGGAGGCGTTCCCGGACCGGGAACATGCCGATGTCCTTGCGGAGGAGGGCAGGACCCTGATGAACAGGGTGAGGGAGACCGGGGTCTCCCCGGCCTCCACCATGTTCGTCATAGGACGCAGGTGAGGGCCCGCCCGGCACCTCCGGTATAGGAATGGGGGACGATGTTCCTCAGGGGGGTTGCCGCCCTACAGCTCGTCGGACATCGCGCCCGATAGCATCATGTACTCCTCCGAGGGAGGGTCGATGTCGTAAAGGTAGTGGTCGTCCATCTTCTTGGACATCCACGGCGGTATGTAGAGCAGACTGCGCTGGATCTCGCGCCACTGGGATTTGGTGGACAGCAGCTCGGTCCGCTTGATGGGGTTGATGATCACGCTGGTGACCCCGGAGAGTGGGTCCAGGTGCTCCTTCACGAACTCCTCCATGTAGCCAATGTCCCGGGCCAGGAAGGTGGCCAGGATGTCGTAGTCCCCGAAGGCATAGGCCATGTAGTTCGGGAACACGTTGACGCCGAACTCGTGGTGCAGGATCTCGTTGTACACCGACGGGTAGTGCTTGGGGGTGACCTGCAGGTACAGGGAGTACCTCTCCAGGTCCTTGGGCCTGTCCCTGGGCATGGGCAGGAAGATGGGCTTGAGGAGCATGATGGTCTGGGTGTCCTCCACGTTCTTGCACATGGCGACGTTGTCCACCAGGAACATGGCGCAGTCGTCGATGACGTCGGTGTGGAAGACCACGGACAGGTACTTCTGCCCCTTCAGGTCGGAAACGTACAGGGGCTGGACCGTCCGAGTGCCCCTGGCCTTCAGCCTGTCGATCACGCCGTCCCAGACGACGTCCTTGTTGCTGGTGTACAGCCTCTCTATGAGCATCATGTCTGTTCAACCTCCTGTGTCTCATTTGGATGTTACTAATCGGTCTCGTTCCTTCATAAGGGTATCGACCACCGCGGGGTCGGCGAGGGTCATGGTATTGCCCACGTCGGACCCGCCCGAGGCGAGGACCTTGAGGATGCGGCGCATGATCTTGCCGCTGCGGGTCTTGGGCAGCGCGTCCGCGAACTGGATGACATCTGGCTTGGCGATGGGTCCGATCTCCTTGGCCACGTGGGCCCGCAGCTCCTTGACCAGATTGTCGTCGCCCACCACCTCCTGCTTGGTGGTCACGTAGGCGTAGAGGCCCTGACCCTTGATGGCGTGGGGCATCGGGACCACGGCCGCCTCGGTCACCACGGGATGTGAAACCAGGGCCGACTCCACCTCCATGGTGCCGATGCGGTGGCCCGACACGTTGATGACGTCGTCGACGCGGCCCATGAGCCAGTAGTCTCCGTCCTCGTCGATGCGGGCGCCATCGCCGGTGAAGTACATGCCGGGGAAGCGGGTGAAGTAGACCTCCTTGAACCGCTCGGGGTCCCCGTATATCGTCCGGGCCATGGACGGCCAGGGCTGGCGCATGGCCAGGAAGCCACCCTCGTTCACCTTTGCCTCGGTGCCGTCGTCCCGGAGGATGACCGGGTCGACGCCGAAGAAGGGCTTGTTGGCCGAGCCGGGCTTGAGGGTCATGGCACCCGGGAGGGGTGATATCAGGATACCTCCGGTCTCCGTCTGCCACCAGGTGTCGACGATGGGGCAGCGCTCGCCGCCGATGACCTCGTGGTACCACGTCCACGCGCCTGGGTTGATGGGCTCGCCCACGGAACCCAGGAGCCGCAGGCTGGACAGGTCGCGTCGCCGGGGCCACTCGTCGCCGTCGCGCATCATGGCACGGATGGCGGTGGGGGCGGTGTAGAAGATGTTCACGTGGTACTTCTCCACGATGTCCCAGAACCGGTCGGGCCGGGGGTAGTTGGGCACGCCCTCGAACATCACCGTGGTGGCGCCTGTGGCCAGGGGGCCGTAGACGATGTAGCTGTGGCCCGTGACCCAGCCGATGTCGGCGGTGCACCAGTACGTGTCCTCATCACGGAGGTCGAATACGTACTTGGACGTGAGCATGGTGTACAGCAGGTAGCCAGCGGTGGTGTGCAGTATGCCCTTGGGCTTACCGGTGGTCCCGCTGGTGTACAGCGTGAACAGGGGGTCCTCGGCGTCCATGGGCACGGGGTCGCACTTCCAGGGCATGCGGTCCATCACGTCGTCCCACCAGTGGTCCCTGTGGCCGCGCATCATCACGTCCAGGTTGGTCCGGTTGACGACGATTATGTTCCGGACGGAGAGCTGACCCTCGACGGCGGCGTCGGCGTTGGTCTTGAGGGGGATCTTGCGACCGCGGCGGTAGCTGCCGTCGGAGGTGATGACGAGGACGGGTTTGCAGTCCGCGATCCTGTCCCGGAGGGCCTCCGCGGAGAAGCCGCCGAACACGATGCTGTGGACCGCGCCTATGCGGGCGCAGGCCAGCATGGCGATGGGCAGCTCCGGGATCATCGGAAGGTAGATGATGACCATGTCTCCCTTCTCGACACCGAACTCCTTGAGCACGTTGGCGAACTTGCCCACCTCCCTCCAGAGGTGGTGGTAGGTGTACACCTTGTGCTCGCCGGGCTCACCCTCCCAGATGAGGGCGGCCTTGTTCTTCCTCCAGGAGTTGACGTGGCGGTCGAGGCAGTTGTAGCTGACGTTCAGCTTCCCACCCTCGAACCACTTGACGTCCGGAGGGTCCCATGAGAGGACGGTGTCCCACTCTTGGAACCAGTCCAGGTTCTTGGCCTGTTCGGCCCAGAAGGTCTCGGGGTCTTCGACGGATCGCTTCCACATCTCCTCGTAATCCTTGAGGTTCTTGATGTGTGCCTTCTCAGAGAACTCCTCGCTCGGGGGGAACCTGCGTTCCTCCTGGAGCATGGAGACTATGGTGTCGTCCTTCTTCTTGTCGGACTTCTTCCTAGGCATGTAGGTCCCACCTGCTCACGGTCGCCGGCGGCCCTCGGGGCATCGAGGCGGGGAGCAAGAACGCTCTCCTCCTCGGTTCTGGGGCAGGGTCGGCGTCCTGGGTATTCTGCTTTTCATACTTGAAGTTATCTGCATCGGAATCACAGGTCGCTGGCATCGGGCCAGCGACGGCGGGGAGGGCCGTGTCGAAAACGATTATTAAGGTACATCGCAATGCCCGTCGGAGGGCCCACCGTGGCCGACATCATTGTATTGGGTGGAGGAGTGGCAGGCCTTGCCGCAGCCTATGCTCTAGCGCCGTTCCACAAGGTGACCGTGCTCGAAACCACGGACACCCTCGGAGGGGTGGGAGAGACCCTCTCGTGCAAGGCCGGCTACGAGTGCAGCGTGTGCTCCGCCTGCACCCTGCCAGACCTGATCGAGTCGGTGGAGGCCGAGCCCAACGTCACCCTGCGCACCGGCGTGGAGGTCGAGGAGTTCATCCAGACAGGGGACGGGGTTGAGCTGGTGGGGACCGGGGAGCGGTTCTCAGGGGACGCCATCATCGTGGCCACCGGCTTCTCCGTCGCCGACGGTTCCGAGCTCGCGGAGTACGGGAGCCACCTGGACGGGGTCGTCACCGCCCTCGAGCTGGACCGGTCCCTCAGGGTCGCGGGCCACGGTGGCGACGGACCTGCGCTACCTGAGGAAGGGGGCTCTGTGGCCTTCATCCAGTGCGTCTGCTCCCGCGACACCGGGGAATTGCCCTACTGCAGCCGCGTCTGCTGCGCCTACACCGCCCGGCTTGCCCTCGAACTGAGGGAGCGTTACCCCGACCTGGAGGTCACCGTATTCTACATGGACCTCCAGAGGGAGGACCACGTGGCGGCGCTGCAGATCGACGCCGCCATCGCCGACGATGGCATCGAGTACATCCGTTCCCGCCCCGCGATGGTCCAGGACAACCCCGGCGGCGGGGTCGAGGTGCTGTACGAGGACACCATCGATGGCGAGATCAGGTCCGGCGAGTTCGACATGGTGGTCCTTTCCACCGGCGTTGTTCCGTCCGAGGGGACCCGGAGATCGATCGACCTCCTCGGCCTCGAGGCTGACGAGCAGGGATTCATATCGCGGCCGGGGGATGACCCTTCCGCCACCAGCTCGCCCAGGGTGTTCGCCGCTGGCGGTGCCACTGGACCGGTGGACCTGGTCGAGGCCGCCATGGGCGGTATGGCTGCGGCCGCTTCCGTGCTGCGTGAGCACAAGCCCGATTGGACCGGATACCCTCCCCGGGTCATCGTCGTCGGGGAGGAGCCCGGGGTCGATGTCATCGCGGACACCGTCAAGGCCGCTGGTGCCGACGCCGTGACCATCCTTGGAGGACCGGGGAAGGGCCTCCAGCGACTCGAGGGTGAACCCCTGGCCTTCCTGGCCCGCATGGGACGACCCGGTGGCGAGACCACCATCAATGTCAAGGGCGACGTGGTCGTCATATCGCCCCTTTCTGTCAACGGTGGCTCGGCGATAGCGGGTGGAAGGACGTTCTCCGAGGTCGAGAGGGACCTGGCGAAGGGGTCCTTCGCGGGTTCATCCAGGTTCTGCCTGCTGATGGGGGACGACGCCACGGCCCTGGGGTTGGCGAGGACCATCCTGAAACAGCATCCCGACTCTCAGGTCGATGTCCTGTTCCAGGAGCTGGCCGTGGCCGAGGAGGGCATGCAGGACCTCCAGATGGAGCTGGCAGACAAGGGTGTGAGGTTCGTCCGGTACTCCAGGCTCCGGGTCTCGGGCGAGGGGCCCATCGAGGTGACCTTCGTCGACGAGCTGGCACCGGAACTGGGAGAGCTCTCCATCGACGTGGACGTGGTGGCCACGGAGGGTGGGGTGGGTGACGATGACCTCGTCTGGCCCTGGTTCCTCTCGCGATATGCACCGAAGGGAGTGCCCACGGAGCTCCGGCTCAACGTGATACCCGTCAAGACACCCAGGATGGGCGTCTACACTGCCGTGCCTGCCACGAGGACCGGAACTTCGATACCCCTTGGCGGGGCCGCTGCCACTGCGATGGCCCTGTCCGATTTCGCCCGTGGCTTCCCCCTCGAGCCCGAGGTGGCGGAGGTGGACCCCGATGCCTGCGCCGCATGTCTCAACTGCCTGCGGGTCTGCCCCCACGACGCCATAGTATTCAACGAGCCCTCGCGGGCCGCAGTGGTCATGCCCAGGGCATGCCAGGCCTGTGGCCTGTGCCGGAGCATCTGCCCCGCCCAGGCCATCAGCTTCGTACCCAGCGACCAACTGGAGGTTGGTTGACATGAAGGGGAAGGTGGTGGTGTTCGGTTGCAAGCACACCGGGACCCCGGTGCTGGGTGACGGCAGCGTCTTGGCAAGAGCAGGCCTCGACGGGGCCGAGTACCGGGAGCTGACCTGCCTCGGCGCCCTGGACCCACTGATGGTCCTCCGGGCGCTGGACGAGGGGGCCGATGCCGTGGTGGCCGTGGGTTGCTACGTGGGGCGCTGCCGGCACTTGACGGGAAGCCAGCGGGCCATGAGGGCACTGGACCATGTGGGAAAGGTCCTCGAGGAGGTGGGAGTGGACAGCGACCGGATCGGTCTGGTCCTGGGAAGCCCCATCGACCCAGAGGGGATAATCAAGGATCTAAGGAACTTCGCGGAAGGCTCTGGAGGTGAGGAGTGATGATAACGGGAGACAGGAAGCCCCTTGAGGAGATCGCTGCCATGGTGGAGGGGTACGGGCGCGTGCTCGTCCTCGGCTGCGCCACCTGCGTGACGGTCTGCATGGCGGGAGGCGAGAGGGAGGCCGAGGAGACGGCCCTCGCCCTGAAGCTGGGTGACAGGGAGAAGGGCGTGGCCAGGGAGGTCACGTTCGGCAACATCGAGCGCCAGTGCGACGAGGAGTTCCTCCAGGAGTACGCCGACAAGATCGCCCGGGCCGACGTGGTGGTGTCCCTCGCCTGCGGGGCCGGGGTGCAGCACATGGCCACGGTGTTCCCGGACAAGGTGATATACCCTGGCCTCAACACCACGTTCATGGGCGTGGCCGAGGAGCTGGGGGTGTGGTCCGAGCGCTGCCTCGGGTGCGGTGACTGCGTCCTGGAGCTCACGGGAGGGGTCTGCCCCATCACCCGTTGCTCCAAGTCCCTGCTCAACGGGCCGTGCGGGGGCTCCTCCGACGGGAAGTGCGAGGTGGACCCGTCCATCCCCTGCGGATGGCAGCTCATCCACGACAGGCTGGAGGCCATCGGTCAGCTGTGGAGGCTGGACGAGGTGCTCCCGCCCAAGGACTGGTCCAAGTCCCACAGCGGGGGGCCCCGGACGAGGGTCAGGGAGGACGTCCAGGGGACCGATGACCTGGAGGAGGGAGACGCATGAGGTCGGGATCCAACCTTGAAAGGGTCCTCGAGGGAGGACACTTCGCCGTCACCTGCGAGCTGGGTCCTCCCAAGGGATGCGACACCGAGGAGGTCCGCGAACTGGCCCAGCTGCTGAAGGGCAACGTGGACGCCGCCAACGTCACCGACAACCAGACGGCGGTGGTCCGCATGAGCTCCATCGGTGCGGCTACCCTGATGCTGCAGGAGGGCCTAGAGCCCGTCATGCAGATGGTCACCAGGGACCGCAACCGCATCGCCATCCAGTCCGACATCCTGGGGGCGGCCGCCGTGGGCATCAAGAACGTGCTCTGCCTGACCGGCGACCACCATTCCCTGGGTGACCATCCCCAGTCCAAGGCTGTGTGGGACGTGGATTCCCTCCAGATGCTGAGCATGCTCCGGAACCTCCGGGACGAGGGGAAGGACTGGTCCGGCAACGAGCTCAAGGGCGTGCCCCAGCTGTTCCTCGGCTCGGCCGCCAACCCCTTCGGCGACCCCACCTCCTTCCGGGTAACGCGGCTCGCCAAGAAGATCAACGCCGGGGCGGACTTCATCCAGACCCAGGTCATCTACGACGTGGCCCGCTTCGAGGAGTGGATGGAGGAGTGCCGGGACCGGGGCCTGCTGGACAAGACCCACGTGATGGGCGGTATCGTGCCCCTCAAGTCCGCCGGCGCCGCCAAGTACATGCAGAAGAAGGTGGCCGGCATCTACGTCCCCGACGAGGTCGTCAAGCGCATGAAGGCGGCGGAGAAGGGCAAGAAGGAGGGCAGGAAGATCGCCCTGGAGCTCATCGAGCAGCTCAAGACCGTCAAGGGCAACCACGGGGTCCACATCATGGCCATCATGTGGGAGAAGCTGGTGCCCAAGCTGGTCGAGGAGGCTGGTCTGCTTCCGAGACCCAGGGTCTGAGCCCTACGCCTGGGCCTTGGGACCGTTCTCGGGGACGACCGGGCACTCGCCCTCTTCGACGCAGGGAAGTATCTTGTCACCCACGGGTATCACCAGCACCTTGGCGTCGTGCCCCACGTGATCGATGGCCATGTCCACGGCATCTTGGAAGTCGGCTGGCTTGGTCAGCCCGAGGACGCCCTCGACCATGTCATGGTCCAGGGAGGTCACGAGGAACACCTTCGCGTAGGCGTTGTACTTGCGTATGTAGTAGGCCTTGTGCCCACCCAGCTTGAAGGCGTGCTTCACCTGGTCCTCCAGCTCCTCCACGGTGCCGTACTCGCGGATCCACGAATCGAAGACCTTGTGGCCCAGGCCCTCGGGGGCCTCGAGGAGCGCTATCAGTGCGCCGCCCTTGCGGACCGCCCTCAGGGCGTTGTCCACCGACTTGGTCCCCTGGTATATGTCCAGGTCCTTGGGGGCCCCTCCGGAGCTGACCACGACGATGTCGTACGCCTCGGGGATCTTGACCTTGTACATCGAGTCGACCATCTTGACGCCCTCGAAATGGGCCGCCTCCAGATCGCCAGCGAAGGATCTCACGATCTCCCGCTGGGTGTTGTTGACGGTGTTGACGATGAAGTCCGCCTTGGCAAGGCGAGCGGTGGCCACCATGTCATCGTGGATAGGGTTGTCGACGAGGTTGCCGGCGGTGGCATTGGGATGGAGCAGCTGGGCGTGGTTGTGCTGGATGGTCGAGTCGCCGGCCACCGCGGGGAGGACTGACTTGCGTCCACCGGAGTAGCCCGCGTAGTAGTGGAACTCGATGTCGCCTATGAGGATGCGGAAGTCCGCGGTGGCGAAGGTCCTGTTCATCCAGACGTTGTTGCCCAGGCCGTTGTCGCCCAGGTCGACCAGGTCGTCGGCCTTGTGCTCGTGGTTCTCGTACTTCACACGCCCGGAGCATTGATCTCCCAGGAGGTAGTCCGCCTCCTCGGGGGTCACGTCCCTGTGGGTGCCGCAACCGAAGATGACGGTGACCGCGCTGTCGGGGACCCCCGCCGCGTTGAGCTCGTCCAGCACGGGTGGCAGGATGAGCCGGGTCGGGGTCTTCCTGGTATGGTCGTTCACCACGATGGCCACGGTCCCGACCCCCTTGACCATCTCGGCCAGTGGTGGCGTCCCGATAGGGTCACGCAAGGACCTCATGACCTCCGCGTAGGGGTCCTCCGCCCCGGGAAGGTCCGTCGCCACGTTCAGCTCCCCCATGTAGTTCTCATCGGGGATGTTCGCAGTCTGGGTACCGTGTCCGTACTTGAGGGTGACCTCCATTCGAAATCTCCTCCTGGATGATGGAAACCGGAACCGGCTCCGTGGGAGATTAACCTTTGGTTCATGGGAGGGTCTGGAGGGGGTCCGGCCGGACCCCCTCGCACTTACCCCTCAACGCCTGGACCGTCGTGTGGCCCACCCTATCGAAACGATCGCGATGAATGCCAGCAGGACCTCGACCCCCATGAAACCTGGAGATTCCAAGGAATCATCCGATTCCTCCGATGGATTCCCAGGCGGACCCCCTAATGGACCACCAGCTGAATCCCCGGTTGGACCCCCTCGAGAACCCGACGATGGTCCACTCTTTGAATTCCACGAGGCACTGTCCATTAAGGTCGAATCGCTGTACGCGGGATATTCCAGATGTTCGTCGTTGGGAGCTCCTTCTGATATCCCCTCGGGAAGCTCCACGTAGAGCGATGTGTAGGCGGTCACGAACTGGAACTCCAGGGCAAGCTGCGTTATCTGGTCCACCGATGCGTCGTCCGTGCCATTGTACTTCATGTGGTCCAACAGGTATTGGATCCGCTGGAAGGCCCAGAAGCGTGGAACGAGGTCCTGCTTCTCGACCCCATCGATGGTGATGGTGTGCCGCTCCACTATCTCGCCGTCGCCCGACGTCCCCCTGACGATCAGGTGGATCTCGTCCAGCCAGAGGGGATAACGCCCTGCCAGGAGGACCTCCGAGCCCTTGTAGTGGGCAGGGAAGGTGGTGGGGTACACATCGGTCACGCCGTCCCCGTACTCGAAGGACAGGTCGGCGACCAGCGGGGTGCTGAATGACCTGATGAAGTCCTTGATGACCTCTTGGGAGTTCTCATCCTCCTTGACCCATATGGCCTTCCCGTTGTTCTCCAGTGCCAGTGCCTCGAGGAATGTCCAGTCGGCACCGTTGCCGAAGGCGATGCAGAAGATGGACGCGTCCACCGTGTTGTTCTGGGCGACGTCCTTCCTGAACTCGGACCTGTCGTACAGGCCCACGTTGGCCCGTCCGTCGGTCAGGAGCACGATGATGGGAACGGTGTCACCTTCGTTCTTGAAGATGTCGAGGGCCCCCACCACGCCAGAGTGGATGTTCGTTCCGCCTCCATCTCCCAGCCGTTCAATGTACGCCTTCATGTCGTCCTTGTTGGCGTCATTTGCCTTGACCAGATGGTCCTTCCAGATGGTCGCCCTATTGTTGAAGGTTACGAAGGAGAAGCGGTCCTTGCTGTGCAACCCTCCGTAGATGCTTCCGAGGGCTTCCTTGGCTTGGCGGATCTTGGTGCCGCCCATGGACCCGGAGATATCGAGGATGAACACGAAGTCCTTCGGGACACGGGCCCCCTCCAGATCGGGGTCGAAGACGTGGACGAAGTAGCCCGCGCCGTCCTTCTCGCCAAAGAGCAACGTGCCCTCCATCGGTCCTCCACCGGTGGACCATTCCACGGCCAGGTCCTCGGACGGAGACACGTCCTCCCGCAGCATGCGGACCGACGCGGTTACACCCTCTGGTCCTGCCACATCGAGCTTCCCATCGTACCCCTCGGTCCGGACCTCATTTATTTCGGACGTCGAGGTTATCTCCACATCAACGACGAGGATATCGACCTTGGGGGAACCGGTCGAACCGGCCATGAACAGCTCGTAACGGTACCAGCCGTTCTCCTTGAGGAGCATCTGCTCGAACCTCAGGGTGGACCGGACGGTCTCCCTGGGCGAGAGGGACACGCTGTAGGCGAAGGTGTTGGTCCCCCTCGAGGAGACGAGGCCTGAGTCCCGTCCCTCCTCGACGGATTCGTTGTATCGTTCCTGGGCATCCTCCTTCTCGAGGACGTCGGCATAGTATGTCTTGCCGTCTATCAGGATCGAGAAGTTGGATATCAATGCCTCCTCCGGTATGCTGAAGACGAAGGAGTATGCAATGCTCTCGTCCGACGGGTTCTCGATGACCCGGGTGACCTGCGTCACCGCGTATGCCCCTTGTATCTCCACATCGTATCCTTGGTAGACGACATATGGTTGGGTGGTATCCCCGCTGGAACCCTCGGCCAGCACCGTCATGGGCGCCACCGTTGCGATCACCATATACAGAGCCACAGCTACAGCTATTCGATTCCATCTCATGGTCGAAACCCCTTTGCAGGTGGTAAACCCTCTCGACAGAGGATTTATACCGAGGCCTTGGGCACCAGGATTGATAACCTTTGTGGTATTGATTGCCACGGTCCATCCGAAATAGGTCCTACCTGGACCGAACATCACCGAGCAATCTCCGACATGTTTTTATGGGACTCGGACCTTCACCCGTTCCACTGGACCCGGCGCCTCCGTGGGGGCATAGGGTAATCAGGCATCCTCACGGGCTCCAGTTACGTGGATGACACTACACGGGTATACTGATGGTCCCCGCCGATGATGAATAACTGGAGCGGTGACCGTAGATCCCTGGAGGGTCGCTCCCTCCGTTGGGGGATACCCGTTGATCTGGGTTCGAATCCCAGTGCCCCCACCTCCACCCTTCTCGATCGGAGAACGACTCAACGAGCCATGGTGATGAGGCGTCTCACCCGCCTCGCACGTGGGATATCTGCCGAGCCGTCTCGAACACCATCCCCAGCTGGTCGCCCACTGCCCTCAATATGGCCTGGTCCTCCTCGTCGAGGACCAGGGTGCCCTTCACACCACTGATGACGTATCCGATGGCCTCACCGCGGTGCATCACAGGGAGCGACACTATGGTCTTGATGCCCATTTTATCGATAAAGTGATGATACCTGGGAGGGACCTTGTCCAGGTCGGAAACGACCTGCACCTCGGTCCCCGTGAAGAGGAAGGTCTCGGATTCATTGGGTAGGTCGGTCTCCAGGAATCCCACGAGCTCGTCGGGGACCCATAGATGACCAACAACGTTGAGCTGGCCTTCTTTGGGTTCTTGAGTGGAGATGAGGATCGCCATGTCCGCACCCGTGAACTCGGAGATGATGGTGAGGCTGCGGTCGACCATCTCCTTGAAATCGAGGTCCGACGTCAGGTTGGTGATGAGGGCGTTGAGGATCTCCAGCTCCCGGTTGCGTCGGACGATCTGCTTCTCCCGCGACCGTTCGACGGTGACGTCGCGGATGAAGGCTACGACCTCGCTGACGCTGCCATCCGGTCCTTGGACCACCGCCGCGTTGAGATTGTGGTCCAGCCACTGGTCGTTCTGGTCCCGGATGCGATACTCTATGCCCCTTATCGGGATGTTCTCGTGCAGGGCAAGGTACGCCTCCACGAGCCTGGGCTGGTCGTCTGGGTGGACCCGATCGATGGTCTCTTGGTCGATCAGCTCCCCCTCCATCGAGTAGACCCTCGACTCCCTGATGGCATTGTTGGCGAACTTGACCTTGCCATCGGCGTCATACGATATGATCATGTCGTGGGCCGAGTCCATGATCCTCCGGAACCTGGCCTTCGATTGCTCCGCCCTCTGAGCTTGCTGCTGGACCCGCTGGAAGAGCCGAACGTTGTATATCGCGAGGGAGGCCTGGTCTGCCAGGACCCTCAATATCCTCACGTCCTCTGGGTCCACCTCTGTCTTCGTGGATGATATCCCCAATATGCCAATAGGGATGATGCCCGATTCGCGATCACCGATAAAAAGTGGGGCCGTGAGGGCCAGGTTCATCCTGGTGGTCCTGCGTATGATCTCCAGGATGCCTGGGTTGAGGTTGGAGAGGGCCGCCAGTGTGTTCACGATATCCTCCTTCGTCCGATGGTACACGATCTCGCCAGTGGTGAGGGCCTGGTAGTATTGGGGTATAGTCGTGAAATCGATGCACACCCGCTGGATGGTCGTCTTCGCAAGGCGCTCACCTATCTGGAGTGTGCGCTTGTGACCAGCAACGGTCAGACCGCGAAGGGTGCGACCATCATCCGCCAGGAGAGTGATGAAGGCGCTCCGGAAGCTGGTCAGTTCCGATACGGCCTCTGTGAGGATGCGACCGATCTCCGCGATGTCCCGTTGGGACCGCATATTGTCGCTGAAGGTGTGGACCATCTCCTGCATCTCCAGCCGCTGCTTCAACCGCCTTCGCTCCTCCTCGAAGATGCTGACGCGGTCGCCGGAGGTGGGCCTGCTGAAGGGAGCTTCGTCCTCTGGAGGGCTCTGCCCGGGCGGGCGGCGCTCCGGGTCGGGCGGACTCATGAACCGTCCTCTAAATACGATGGTGTTGGGGCATATGGGCTCGGGGCCGAGACCCGGTCAGCAATACGAATCTGAAGTGAAAAACCTTTCGTACCTTTTTTGTTATTTGAAGATGAAGGTGTATCGAAGGCTTAATCTAGACAAATGGCCCTTCGAATGCCTATGGTGCTTCGAGACCCCTTGACGTTCTTCGCTGACCAGGCCTCGAAGACGATGGCCCAGGCGATGGAGGACCTGTCCGTGGAGGCTTGGCGCGACCTCGTCGTGAAGGGCTCCAACACCACGGTCTCCGTCGATTCCGAGGGGACCTCCGCCGACATAACCCTCGAGGTGCCACCGGAGGGCATGGGTGACTTCGCCTTCCCTTGCTTCCAGCTCACCCGATTCTATGGGGCGCCGCCCAACAACGTGGCCTTCCAGCTGTTCCCCTTCATCAAATCGCCTCCAGACCTGGAACCACCCATCCTGGCGGGCCCCTACATCAACTTCACCATGAGGCCCGAGCGGCTGGTGGAGGAGACGATGCGTTCCGTCCTCGACCTCGGTGACGAGTTCGGGTCCCTGGAGGCCAAGAGGACCCGGGTGATACTGGAGCACACCAGCGCGAACCCCAACGGTCCATTGCACGTGGGACGCGCCAGGAACCCGATCATCGGGGATGCCCTGGCCAGGGTGATGAGGCGCGCTGGTTACGACGTTACCACCCAGTACTTCGTGAACGACATGGGACGCCAGATGGTCCTCCTCTACTGGGGCTACGAACACCGGACCCCCGAGGACGACGCCAGCGCCGGTGATGTGAAGGCGGACCACATGTTGGTCAGACATTACCAGCGCGCCAACAAGTTGGCCGAGGAGGACCCCGAGGTGGACGGGGAGGTCCGCTCCATCATGACCCGCCTGGAGCAAGGCGACCGGACAATGATCGAGGCCGTGCGAGGCCCGGCGATGATGGGGATGGAGGGCATCCGTGCATCCTTGGACCGGCTGAACATCCACCATGACGAGGTCGTGTCGGAGAGCCAGTTCGTCCTCGACGGCAGCGTTGCCGATGTCATCGACCGTCTAGCGTCATCGGACCACACCGTCGATGAGGATGGGGCAATGGCACTGGAACTGGAGAGCTTCGGGCTGCAGGGTCGCAACACCAAGTTCATCTTCCGTAGGGCGGATGGTACATCGCTGTACACCACGAGGGACGTCGCCTTCCACATCTGGAAGCAGAAACGGGGAGAGCTGCTGTTGAACGTCCTTGGCGAGGACCACAAGCATGAGGCTCGCGTGCTCCAGCTGGCCCTCGACATCCTGGACTCGGATGTGTTGGTCGAACCCATCTTCTACGCCTTCGTCTCGCTACCCGAGGGGAAGATGTCCACGCGGGAGGGACGGGGTGTGACCCTGGACGACCTCATGGACGAGGCCGTCACCCGCGCGACGGAGGACACCAGGGAGCGCAGGCCCGAACTAGGGGACGACGAGGTCAGGGCCATCGCACAGGCTGTCGGCCTTGGCGCCGTCCGGTACAACATTGTCCGTGTCCAGCCCGAGAAGAGCATGGTGTTCAAGTGGGAGGACGCCCTCGCCTTCGAGGGCGCCTCGGCTCCCTTCATCCAGTACTCCCACACCCGGGCATGCTCCATACTCCGAAAGGCGGAGGCCGAGGGGATCAAGGTCGAGGACATCGACCCTCGGGACATGGGTTCGGCCCTCGCCCACGGATCTGAGCTGGCCCTGGTCAAGACCATTGCCATGCTGCCGCGTATCATCTCCATCTGCGCAGAGGAGCGGAAGGTGCACACCCTAGCATCCTACGCCGAGCGCTTGGCAGCGAGTTTCAACATATTCTATCGTGACGTCCCTGTGCTGCAGGCAGGGGACCTCACCCAGCCCCGATTGCAACTGGTGAGGGCGGCAAGGACAGCGCTGGCCAATGCGCTGGGCGTCCTCGGGATCGATGCTCCAGAGCAGATGTGAGTCGCGTTCCCAATTATCACGGCCGAAAGGCAGCCAACAAGTATTAAATAACCAATCTGAGACTTTGTTATGTCCTGGTCGACAGACTATCAGCTGGTGGTCGCTGCTGGGAGGCAACCTAACCCATTCCAGAAGGTCCCTCGATGGCTAAGAAGAAGCGAAAGCGGATCCTCAAGATGTCCAAGGATGACGAGGAAGAGGAAGCCGAGGCTCCAACGGTCGAGGAGGAGGTGACCCTCGGGGAGGACGCGACGGAAGAGGTCCAACCAGAGGAGGAGCCTCAACCGTCCGAAGAACCTCCCATCGTGGATGAGGGTGAGGTCCAGCCCTCTGAGGGCGAGGACGAGGTACCAGGGGAAGGTCCTGCTGAAGAAGAGGTGTCCCCTGAGGTGGAACCCACCGAGGGAGAGGCCCTTCCAGAGGTGACAGAGGATGTCACGGGTCTCCCAGAGGAGGTTCCGTACGTACCAGAACCATCCGAGGCGGACCATGAGGGTCCGCTGACGGAAACGGACCTGACCGAACCACCGATGCCAACCCCCGACGTACCCCAGTTCCCCGATGAGGTACCAGAGGACAACGGTGAGGAGGCGGAAATAACCGTCCCGGAGGGGCTCCAGGTCGAGATACCCGAGCCCTCGCCAGAGACCCTCGAGCGCCTGGAGGCCATCGAGAAGGACCTGCAGGAGTTCGAGACGGGACCCGCGCCACCGACCCTTATACATCCCGAGATCATCGAGACCTTGGACCAGCTGTCGAACCTCTCCCAGGAGCTGATGGTGTCCCACCAGCAGCTCCAACAGACCCGCGAAGAGCTCATGCGAAGGAACGTCGAGCTCAGTCAGTTCCACAGCGAGATACGCGACCACAGCCGCGGCCTCCGTGACGACCATCGGGAGCTGCAGATCGAGTTCGTGAACCTGGCCAAGCAGAAGGACCGCCTGATCCGCAAGGCGCAGCGCGCCACGGAGTACAAGGCGGAGCTGGAGCGGCTGGAGCTGGAACTGCGTCAGCGCAACGAGGAGCTGATGGACCAGCATAACCAGCACAAGGAGAAGGTCGAGCGCCTCGAGAACGCCATCCGCAAGCGGGAAGAGGACATGGCCGTGGTCGAGAGGGAGTTGACCGAGAGCGAGGAGGAGCTCAAGGTCCGCGTCGAGAGGCTCGTCACGGAGAACGAGCGCCTGAACTCCCTACAGGCCGAGTTGGATGCCCAGGAACAGTCCTTCACCGATCGCCAGCAGACCTACGAGGCGGACCGATTCACCCTCGACGCTGACTTGGAGGCCCTTGCTAGCCTCAGGACCCAGCGGGACCAAGATATGGACGAGCTCGAGGCACGGCGGCAGACCCAGGAGGACTACCGGGAGGAACTGCAGCAGAAGGACGTGGAACTGCAGACCTCCTCAAGCGAGCTGGACGCACGGACCGAGGAGCTCCAACGAAGGTCCGAGGAGGTCGGGGCCAGCGAGGAGCGACTGGCCGAGATCGAGGCCAAGTTCCAAGAGAGGGAGGAGGAACTCGCCGCCAGGTCATCCGAGCTGGAGACCACCCGTGTTGACTTGGACGAGCGCAGCCAGGTCCTCGAGTCCATCAGGGATTCGGCCAAGGAGCTGGCGAAGCACAACGAGGAGTGGGAGGAACGTCTCCGTTCCGACGAGTCCGAGCTCTTTGACACCCAAGAGAAGCTCTCCTTGGAACGCATGGAGCTGGAGAACATCGACCGGGAGCTGGCAGAACGCGAAAGCCAGCTAGAGATCAGGAACATGGGCCTCAAGGACCGCGAAGAGGATCTGAAGAAGGTAGATGCCCAGCTCCATAGCAGGCAGGAGGAGCTGGAGGTCCTCTCGCTGGAGCTGGACGGTCGGCGCACCAACGTCGAGGACAACGAGGTCCAACTCACCAACCTGCGCGCCGAGGCGGAGGAGTTCCACGGCCGACTGAAGGAGTCCGAGGACCTGTTGACGACGGACAGGGAGGAACTGGAGGCCCTCAGGTCCCAGCTGGAGACCACCGCCGAGGAGCAACGCCACCTCGAGGAACAGCTGTCGGTCCGGTCCGTGGATATCGAGGAGAGGGAGGCCCTCCAGGCGGCCAACGAGGAGGGGATGGCGGCCAGGGAGACCTCCGTCACCGAGAGGGAGGCCATCGTTGCCGAGCTAGAGGAACGCATGACGGCCCTCGAGGCCGAGCTCCTGGCCCGAGAGTCCACCCTCACCGCATCTGAGGCGACCATCGCAGAACGCCTGACCGAGGCGGAGGCCCTCGAACATGAACTGGATGCTCGCCAGGCGGCCATCATCGAGATGGAGACCACGAACCAGGAGCGGGAGGTCAACCTCAACGCCCAGATCGAGGACCTCACGATGAGGGAGGAACGCGTCGCCGAACAGGAGGGCTCCTTCCAGGAGTGGGAGACATCACTGCAGCGCCGCGAGGAGGAGCTCATCCATAACCAGAGTGCCCAAGATTCCCTTGCGAAGGACCTGGAGGCCCGTCACGAGGCCATGGAGGCACAGCGGGTCGAGATGGCGGCGGAGCTGAGCACCTACGATGAGCGCATGTCCACCCTCCACAACAAGGAGACCGAGCAGGACGAGAGGTCCCTTGGTCTGGACAGGGCGACGGTCGAGCTGGCCAATCTGGAGAAGCACCTCCAGAAGGTGGAATCCGATATCCGGGACTGCCCCTACTGTGACGCGAAGGAGAACTTCGTCCGCACCCGCCAGATGATCGACGAGGCCGAGGCGATGGACGCCGACGTCTCGGACGCCCGGAGGATGTTGCGCAAGGCCCAGGACAGGATGGACGAGGGCGACTTCGACGGGGCTGTCAAGGAGGCCTTCGAGGCCCAGAAGTCCGCAAGACTGGCAAGGTCGACCTTCCTCAAGGCTGGCATCAGGTTCGTGCTGTCATCGACGCGCAAGAGCCTGGACACCCTGATGGACCGCGGGGTCAACGTGAGCGAGGCCAAGCGCATCCTGGAACGGGCCCGGGATGCCTCCGTGGACGGCAGGTACGACGAGGCGGAGGAACTGGCCCGCGAGGCCGACGACCTGGGTCGACTCCTGCACCGACAGTATGACGAATACCAAGGATTGCGTGCCAAGGCCATGGCGATGATAACCAACGGAGGCCAGGACGACGAGCAGGTCCGGGACCTGATCGCCGAGGCGGATGGTAGGGCCTCCGGTGGGGACTATCGCCGCGGCATCGAGGCCCTGGAGAAGGCCGTCGCCATAGCCATCGAGGACATGGCGGAACAGGAACCTCCAGAGCTCCCGGCCAGGGTCGTCAAGGAGAAGGTATCCCGGAAACGCAAGGTCGTCGCCGAGGGGGTCCCTGAAGAGGTCCCCGGGGATTTCCCGATGGAGACCCCCGAGGAGGAGTTCGTCGGGGAGGAGTTCGTCGGGGAGGAGTTCATCGGGGAGGAGTTCATCGGGGAGGAGATGCCTTCATCCGAGGAACTGCCCGAGGCCGAAGAGGAGGATGTTCCCGAGCCTCCCGAGGATGAGGGCAGCACCGAGGGGTCCGACGGGACCGAGGAGCCGCCGACCCCGGATGAACCCGGACCGGAATCAGAGGAGGAGGACCTCCACTGCCCCACATGCGGGGCCGAGCTGGTGGTGAGGACCTCCATCCGCCCGACCATCGTCAGGTGTGCCAGCTGCCAAGCCTCCGTCACGCTGCGGTGATCTGTTCATTTCCGGCGAGTGCGAAAGGATTTTGTAGTCCATCGGGCATTGCCCAGCAGTCACCATGACGATCCACAACCTAGAACTGATCTCCATCGAGGGCAAGCGCTTCATCAAGCGGGACGAGCCCATCCAACAGATGAACATAAGCTCGAACAGCTCCATCACCATGGTCAACCAGGTCAGCGATGGAGAGGCGGACATCGAGTTCCGGTACACCGTCAACTACATGAGCGTGGGGTTCATCAAGATCGAGGGCAGGCTGACCTACAAGGGTGATGCTCCCTCCCTCGCAGCTGACTGGCACGCGAAGCGGAACATGCCGGACAACGTGGCACAGGAGCTGCACTCCGCCATCATGGGGACCTGCATCCCGGAGAGCGTTGTGATAGCCAGGGACCTCCATATGGCCCTACCCATCCCCCTACCCAAGATAGACCTCAAGAAGGCCAAGGGTGCAAAGCCCGGTACCATCGGCGGCATGGAAGTGGCCTAGGACCATCCGATTGTCACTGGCACGCCACCGACCATACGAAAACCCTCAAATACGTCCGCCCCCATATCGCCCATTGACCCCTGGGAGTGACGGTCATGAACGAATCCCTATCCACCAGCGGCCCCAACTACAAGCGGGAGTTCGAGAAGGAGAGGCAGCGCCTCGCCCAGCTCTGGGATGCCTACGAGGACCAGGAAAAGGAGGTTAACCACCTCAAGGACCAGGTCCACCAGCTCAAGGACACA
Organism: uncultured Thermoplasmata archaeon; assembly: GCA_965369625.1. Lineage (GTDB taxonomy): Archaea > Thermoplasmatota > DTKX01 > DTKX01. The sequence goes on from CBDUQW010000048.1 coordinate 22,899, forward strand.
CTGGACGAGAAGGAGAGGATCATTCGGAGCCTCAAGGAGGTCCTCCAGACCCGTGATACGGAGAACAGGGAGATCCACATCGAGCTGACCGCCCTCCGGTCCGAGCGCACCGTCTGGGACCCCAAGGTGAAGGAGCTGGAGCAGCTGGTCCTGCTGCAGCAGGTCCAGTTCGCCAAGCTCTACAAGGTGGCGGAGGACCTGGACCTGGAGCTCAAGGAGGCCCGAGGCCAGATCGAGTCCCGGGACAGGTGGTACAAGAAGAACATCCTGGTCATGGGCAACATCAAACGTGCCATGGACGAGCGGGAGGACATGATAGAGTCCGCCACCGTCCGTAGTTACGAACCCGACCTTGAGGGTGAGCTCTCCAAGCTCAGGCCTAGCGATTGAAGCGTACCCCCCATCACAGGGACGTCCTCAGAACTGCCCTTCCAGCACCAGCTTCGGCAACGGGTCCAGGTTGGCCGACTCGAAGGTCGGTCGGGGAAGGTCGTCCGGGTATTGCATGACGTACCGGTTCAGCCAAAGCACGTCGAGGCCGACCGAGCTGGCACCCGCGACGTCAGCAATGGGGGTGTCCCCCGAATGTATCACCCGATGGGGTTCCGGGCCCCCCATCTCCTCCAGGACCGTCTGGAAGATGAGCGGTTCTGGCTTGTACGTCACCACCCTCTCGGAGCTGACGGCCGCCGTGGGCCTCAGCCCGTGATGGGATATGACGGCCCGGAGGTCCACCTCGTCCACGTTGGACACGACGCCCCATGGGATGCCGGCATCCTCGATGGCCCTGAGCACCATGGGGACCTCGGGGAACAGGTCCGCCGTGTGAAGGGAATCGAACATCTGGTCCAGGACCCGGTCGGTGTAATCCTGGAGGTCTCCCTCCACTCCCAGCTCCCTGAGGACACGGACCAGGCTCTGCTTGAAGTCATCCCGTACGTTGATGAAACCCCTCTCCTCGGTCCCCATGAACGCGAAGAGCCTCCACCTCTCGTGGAAGTGGTGGGCCTTGTCCATCAGGTCGTGGTCGACGAGGATGCCCTTGAGGGTGCTGTTGAAGATCGTGCGGAAGTCGAGCAATGTACCGAAGAGGTCCAGCGTGACTGCCTCGTACGCCTTCCCTTGGGTCCTTTCATCCACTAGGTTCCCTTCCCCCATCGACCGTTCTCGTCAGTATCGAATGAAATTTGGTGATCGCACAACGGCTCAGAGCTTGGACTTGGCGGCCTCCAGGAGGTCCACGGCACCCTCGAGCTCGTTGGCGGCGATCAGCTTCTTCGCCTTCCCCAGGAGATTCTGTGCATCGGGGCTGGAGGAGGCACCGGCCTCGACCACGGGCAGCAGTTCCTGTATCTGCTTTCGATAGCTGTCCTCCTTCATCTGCTTGAGATAGCCGTCGGCCTTGGCCGCCATGGAACGGGCGGCCTCATAGTCCCCCGCCTCCATCGCCTCCATCGCCTTAACCATCATCTGCTCGGCTATGCTCACGTCCTCGCCCATGCCCTTGAGCTGGCTGATGAGGGCGTTGGTGAACTTGATTATCCCATCGGTCTTGGACCGGGCGTGTTCGTGGTAGGTCTCCTCCGAGAAGCGGCATGCTCGACGCAGGTATCGGATGGCAAGCTCGTCCGAGCCTCGCTCCCTGGCGTTGTTCGCCTGCCTGCAGAGTTCCTTCATCTCGGCCATGTCGGCCCCGTCCATCTCCGCCTTCTCGATGATGGTCCAGCAGGAGTCCAGCTTCTTGTCGAAGCTGCAAAGGATGCACTCGCCGTTGTCCATGGGGTTCCCGCACTCGGGACAGGGTTCGCCCGCTGGTTCCTCCTCCTTCGCGAGAGGGACCACGGCGGTCAAGGTGGCGATGGGCATCGCCGTCTTCTCCCCCTCGAGACCGATGACCTTGGCATCGAGGCTCGGCCCCTTCGCCTCGGAGTACTCGACCACGGTGGATGCCAACGTAGTGCCGGCGGCGGCTGCGGCCCAGATCTCCTCGGTCTTGGACTCGGCCTCTTGGACGATGTCGTTCGCCATGGTGTAGTCGCTCCAATTGAGCCTGTGCTCGGCCTTGCGCAACAGGGCCTCGGCGTCGCCGAATTCCACGTCGGCCTGGCTCTTGTAGGACCGGATGGTGTGGCGGACGGCCTCGATCCTCTCCGTGGCGTTGCATCGGCGACATTCGGCCCCTTCGGCGGAAAGAGTGGTGCCACACTTGGGGCAGATCACCTTCGTCTCGGCCTCTAACTCCGCCTTGGTCTTCTGACGCCTCAGGATGTTAAGACCGCTGCTGGTCATACCGGCCGGACGCAGGGTCGCGTACTTCTGCCGCCGGAGGACGTAGTAGTCGCGGGGTTGCTTTCCCACGATGGCACGCACCTGTACCTTCTTGGCGATCTCCTCCTCCTTCTTGCGCATGAGATCCTGCCTGCGAGCCGCCTCGGCCAGGCGCTTCTCCTCCTCGGCCTTCTTCTTCCGCTTGTCCATCAGGAAGTAGACCAGGATGCCGACCATGACGATGGCGATGACGGCGATGAACGGGACCCAGTTGAAGGGCTCCTCCACGACCTCGGCCTTGACAACACCGATGGTGGAGGTCTTGCCATCGTCCTCGTTGTAGAGGGAAACGAGCCCGTACCTGTAGTGGGAGTTGAGCTTCAGCTCGTGGTCGCCTTCCGAGGTCAACGTGACCTTGAAGTTGATGGTGGTGGACTTGTTCTTCGACAGCTCTACTATGTGGCTATCGATGATCTTGCCATGGACCTGCAGCTCGACGGTGGTCTTGTTGCCTCCCGTCAGGTCGACGGTCCCCTCGTTCTTGACGGTGACCTTGACGGTGAAGTGCTCGTCCATCTCCACCGTGTCGGGGAGAGGTTCGGGCAGGCTCCATTCCAACGCAGCACCGTTGTACTTCTCGAGAGCGATGGCGGGCATGGCACTGCCCACGAGGATGGTGAGCACTAGTAGGCCTAGCAACAACGCCGTGGTTTTTCTGACATTGGGCATGCATGGTGGGTCCATGGGGTCCTCCTCCATGTTGATCCGCTCGGAACGTAGAAGAGCTAGCACCTCTTCCGCATCCCGGTCCCTCAGGGGCCATGAACAGTGGGAACACTGATTGGGGTCGATTGGCGGAATACTGTTTATCGATAAAAACCTTTTTAAGTACGACTCAGCCATAGTAATTACTGGTATCATCGGTCTGGACCATCCCCGCACGGGTGGTCAGACCCCGGGCTCCAGTGCGCGCTTGAACAGGAGCCTGTTCACGGCTACGAACCAGATGATCGGCAGCAGCAGAATGGCGATGAACGCCATCAGGCCGATCAGGGGGATGAAGGCCGCGATGGTGGCCGCGAAGGTGGCCATCTCGTGGATGCTGAATATGCGCTTCAGCCTACCCCGATCGAACTCCACCTTGGACCTCACGAACCGCCCGAGGGTCACCACCATCACAATGACGAACATTGTCACCAGGCCCATGACCATCACATTCTGCCAGGGGTCATCCTCATCCGCCAGGTACAGGACGGTGAGACCAAGGACACCAATGCTCAAGGCCTTGATGGCCAGGCTGGATGCGCGGAAGCCGCGACCCATGATCAGGTTCCCATCCCTCACGTGGACGCCCAGCACGGCAGCGTATGTGCGGGCTCCCGCGGCAGCGTCGTGGTCAGCGTCCTTCATCCCGCCCTCGATGGCGTTCTGGAAGAGGTTCTGCAGGAACTGCAGTCCAGCAAGGCAGGCCAGGATGATAAGGTGATGCCGAGAGGCGGGATCGAACTCCCCGGAGGCGACGACGCCCGTAGCCAATAGTAGAGTGAGGCTTCCCGCCAGAACCAGGTCCAGGGGGGCCCGCTTGCCGTAAAGGTCGTATATCACGCCCATCGCGATGGCGACTCCGAGCAGTGCGAAGGCCCACGGGTCCTGTGTGACGAGGGCCAGGGGAACGAAGCTCACGATGGCCGCGCCCACGGCGATGGACAGGGCCGCCCTTGCGGACACGTCCCCTGCGACCAGTGGCTTGTCGGAGAGGTCCGATGACGCACTGTCCACGTCCAGGTCGGCCCACTCGTTGAGGACGAAACCGAAGACATGGAACAGACCGCCCACGATGAAGAGGAGGATCAGGGGTAGGAGGTCCTCCCAACCGCCCAACGGCTCGCCTGGCGAGGCCACGCCCATGAAGACGAGGGCACCCACCACAGGGACGAGGGCCGTGAGGGCCAAGGTCTGGACCCTCGCGAGACGGAGACGAGCCAGGCGGTCTGACACGACCATGGTCCCATCGAAGGCGGGGTCGATAGATAAAGGTTCCGAGGACATCACACCTTACTGGCCTCGGAAGGATCCATCTTAGAATATTGTCCCAAGGCCGAGAACGACCCATCACCCTTCAGAGGCTGGCCTGGATGGTCCGAAGCTCCTCGAGAGCCCTGCGGAAGCTCAGGCCACCCCCCATGTGCCCGCCCAGGATCTCAGGGACGGCCGTCACGTCCCTGCCCTTGAAGGCGGCAAGGACCCAGGGGAAGTCGACGTTTCCCTCGCCTATCTGGAGTCCCTCGTGGTCGGGGGGCAGCGCGTCCGAGAGGTGCAGGTGCACGATCCGGTCACCATGACGTTCGACGAAGCCCTCGATCACCTCCATGCCCCCGGATGGGGAGTGGAGGTAGCCGTGGGACACGTCCAGTGTGAGCCCGTCGACGATCCCTACAAGGGGGTCGGCGTCCCCGGGATGGACCAGGACGGTGCTCTCCCATCGCTGGTCGGGCCCTCCGTCCTGAGCCTTCCTGATGTAGAACCAGGGCATGTTCTCCAAGGTTATGGAGACGCCAAGGTCGTGGGCCATGTCCCGGAGCCCGACCATGGAATCCCTGAGGCGTCCCGTCGCACCCTCGGTCCTTGGGTCGTCAGAGGAGGGTAGGATGCCACCCGGGTGCGTCACGATGGAGGTCGCCTCCACCTCAGCAGCGAACTTGAGGGTCGTCTCGAGCATGCGAACGGAAAGGCGCCTCAGGTCGTCATCCGCCGAGGAGGGGTCGACCAGTGTTGCCGTCCCGGTCACCCTCATGAACTCGGGAGCATGGACCACGAGGTCGTGACCCCACTCACGCCTCACATCCAGGAAGGTGTTCACCATGTCCTCCCTGTACCTGGTGGGGTCATCCAGCCCCATGTGGACCTCCAGGAGCTCGACGTCCATGGCTGCCATGACGTCGGCATCCGCTCGGGAGGCCTTCACCCCGAACCGCATCGTCGACCAATGGCCAGGGACGCGGATAAAGGTTGCCCCGGCCGAGGCATCAGGGGCTCAGTATGGCCAAATGATGGCGATCCTGTGTAGCTCAGGGACTTATGTCACCCGTTCGCCGGGCGACAGTAAGGACATCCT
>CBDUQW010000049.1:0-28059 GCA_965369625.1 uncultured Thermoplasmata archaeon
CAAATCCTGTCCTAGCCAGACAGTACCCTCAGACCTTATTCCTGAAAGTCAAGTCTGACAGTTCGTATCGCCAAGGTCGTCCTCGAAAGGCCACGACCTCTACCATACTGACATCGAGGCCATTAGCAGGAATGGCATCGCCAGCACGAACAGAAATGTGCATGCACAGACTGCAAGCCCGATCCTTCGTCTCTCGTACGCCTTCGACGTTATCCATATGGCGCGAGTTATTGAGATGGACATGATGAGGAGCACAGCCCACAACAGGAATACCCCTCCGAACACTTGAACGCTACCGATCCCCCATGGGTTATTGTAGTCCGTAATAACCATCATTATGCTCGTCAAAGCTGCCAGGGCGAGCAGGAAATATAAGAGCCGGGCATGGCGGAAGTTGTCCCAGTTGCGTGCCGCTATCTCTATCATCAGGATTGCGACGGCGAAGTAGCCAACTGTTAAAGCGACCGGGAAGATGTACTCCCTCCCGTAGGCAGCCATCGCCATGAAGATGAGGGCGTAGTAGAAGACCAGACCGATGGAAGCGTTCTGGGCCCACCGATTGAACTTGGCGGGATGCTCCATGGGTAGGTCGGGACGAGAGCCGTACTTCCTCGCCAAGAGTGTCATGATACCAAGCGCGACCAAGGTGGTCAGTGTGAGCAAGAAGATGGACCGCATCGTGGCATCGTAGGTCTCCTCCTCGGAGTCTGTATGCCGGTAGACTACCTCGTAGGGCTTGCCAAGGATATCGACATCTCCCGTCTCCACGTTCATCCGAAATAGGCGTAGCTCGAAGGCTGGCTCGACAGCGCATTCACCTATGGAATAGCCCTTCACCCCCATACCATAGATCCAATCGTCCTCATACCTCGTCGGTTGGATGATCCCCAGGTCGCGTTCCCTCTCCGGGACCCTGAACGCCTTCGCCACCGTCCCGTCCATCCTGACCAGGTAGTGGGTATCGGGCCGCTGGGTGGAGAGTACGAACATCAGTTGCTCATCGGTCGTTTCATCATGGAAGAAGAGGGGTATCATGGGAGGGCTGTACGAGTCTCCGAACAGGTCGATGTATTGAAGGACCCCGATGGGAGCTATGCGGGCCACCGTACCTTCTGGTGATATCGTGTAGAGATTGTTCAGATCGTAGTCCCTGGTATCGGCCCTGCCGAACATGAACGTGTTACCAGCCGCGTCGACGGTACCATGGTAAAGGGTCGGCTTCCGGATGAGGGGATCCCCAGTACAGACGATCGGACCTTCCCAGGTCGTCCCTCCATCCTCGGAAACGAACAGGAGGTCGTTCCTGGGCCCGTCCCTCTCCATCGAATCCGTGGCACCAACGAGCAGGAGCCTTACCTGATCACCGTGGGCGAAGACGTGTCCGGAATCCACCTGCCAAGCCGACGGAAGCATCAGTTCTCTTTCGCCCCAAGTTCTACCACCGTTGCCACTGTTGGTATAGTAGATGTTGGGACCCGCCTCCTCACTATACGTATGGCTGCCGTTCCAGACCAATACGTGGACCATTTGACCGGTGGAGGTGGCATCGAAGGCATAACGATAGTTCAGGCCTTCTCTCATAGCCACGATGGGTTCCCCGAAGGTTCCCTGGTCAGGCACGAATGGTATGCATTGAAGGGAGTAATCGACCCCATCCACTGAGGTCAGATGTATAGCAACAACCCCGCCTCCCGTGTCGAGGAAACGGGTGTAATCCTCAAGGTTGAACGAGTTGTGGTAATTCACCATCGGGACGAAATCTGGAAGGGCCTTTCCCAGGTCCTTTGGCGGATGTTCGTAGGACCCCTCTCCGTCTAATACGCAGAAGGTTTCGTACGTGGGGCTATGATAGCTATGATCGAGGTATATGACCAGGGTGCTGTCCTCGTCCGACGCGGCGGAGTGTAAGAGTGCTGGGGCCTTCTTGGTGTTCTCGTACCTCTCGTTCGACTCATACGATGCAATGGTCACCACCGATAATCCTATCAGGACCACGATGATGATAGCGAGGCCCAACTTCGAAGCTCTGAGGATCGTATCCTTTCCAGAGGTCCTGCCTTCCATATCCGGACCATCTGAAGAGGTATCAAAGGGAACAGAACCACCTTGGTCTTCCTTTCGACCCGACACAACCGTTACCCCGAGATGTAGTCGACGATTAAGGATAAGAACGTTATGGTATCGTTTGATTTATCCACATCCACTTCTCGCTTACCGAACCGTTAAGTATCATGAGCACTTCCCGTTCAATCCCATGGCCAGCGAGGTGCGTCCCCCCTTCGACAGGCTCTCGCCACAGCTGCAGGGCCTGCTCCCCAGCCTGGGCATATCCGAGCCCACCGAAGCGCAGCTGGCCGCGGTGCCCCGGGTCCTCGCCGAGGAGCACCTCCTCCTCATCGCCCCCACGGGCATGGGCAAGACAGAGGCGGTCGCCCTCCCCCTCCTCGACAACCTCCTGAGTCACATCGCCGAGGGCGATGCGGAGGCCTACAAGGGCTTCCAGTTGCTGTACATCACGCCCCTTCGGGCCCTCAACCGCGACATGCTGCGTCGCATCCAGGAGATGGGGCGCGTCCTGGGGGTCTCGGTGGGGGTCCGTCACTCGGACACCACCCAGGCCGAGCGCAACAAACAGTCCCGGCGGCCACCCCAGGTCCTCATCACCACCCCCGAGACGCTCCAGATCATGTTCACCGGCAAGCTGCTGCGGCAGGGACTGGCCCGGGTGCGGGTCGTGGTCATCGACGAGGTCCACGAGCTGGCGACCGACGAGCGGGGCGCCCAGCTTTCCGTGGCCCTGGAGCGGCTGGTGGACCTGACGGGTCGGGAGTTCCAGCGCGTTGCCCTGTCGGCCACCGTGGGAAGCCCCGAGAGGGTTCGCCGTTACTTGGGCGGTCGGGACGCCAAGGGGAGGGAGCGGCCCGTTACCGTCGAGGTGGTGGACGTCCGCAAGCTGCTGGACGTGGACGTGCTCAGTCCCCAGGTCGACGACGACTTCCGCAGCGCCGAGAACCGGGACATCCGGGACCGGCTCCGCACCGACTACAAGGGCCTGAGCAGCCTGCTGGACTCCCGTCGCCTGGTCCGCGACCATGAGGCGACCCTCTGGTTCGTCAACACCCGTGACACCGCCGAGATCCTCGCCTCCCGCCTGCGCCTGCTGACGGAGGCCGAGGGAGGGGACCCCGAGGAGTCGGGGAGGGAGATCGGCATACATCACGGTTCACTGTCCCGGGACGTGCGCATCAGCATGGAGGAGGACTTCAAGGGAGGCCGGCTAAAGGGCCTCATCTGCACCTCTTCCCTGGAACTGGGCATCGACGTGGGCCACGCCGACTTCGTCATCCAGTACAACTCACCCAGGACCACTTCGCGGCTGATGCAACGGGTGGGCCGCGCCTCCCACAGGGCCTACGAGACCTCCCGGGGCACCGTCGTCGCCACCAACCCCGACGACGCGGCGGAGGCCATGGCCGTTGTGCGCCGGGCCCTGGAGGGCGAGCTGGAGGAGACGCGGATGCGCAAGCGCCCGCTGTCGGTGCTGGCGAACCAGCTGGTGTCCTCGACGCTGGAACAGCGGGAGTGGGACGCCCGGGCCTTCTACGAGACGGTGCGGCGGGCCTACGTCTTCTGGGACCTCGAGTGGGAGGAGTTCTCCGAGGTGCTGGACCTGCTGGCCGAGGTGCGGGTCATCTGGTCCGAGGACGGACGCTTCGGCGCTCGCCGGGCCAGCCGACGGTACTTCCAGGACAACCTGTCCATGATACCCGACGAGAAGTCCTTCGCCGTGGTGGACATCGCCAGCCGCCGGTTCATCGGCACCCTCGACGAGGCCTTCGTGGCCAACTACGCCGAGCCCTCCGCCAAGTTCATCGTGAAGGGCGTGCCGTGGCTCATCGTGGACCTGGACGAGGACAGCATAATCGTGGAGAGGTCCTCCGACCTGGGTGCCATCCCCAGCTGGGTCGGCGAGGACCTGCCGGTGCCCTTCGAGGTGGCCCAGGAGGTGGGCCGGATGAGGGGCGGCACGGACCTGACACCCTACTCCGCCGACGAGGCCACCAAGGGGGAGTTCCGCGCCTATCTCGCCAAGCAGATGAGGGCCTTCCCCGTCCCCTCCGACCGGTTGATCTCCGTGGAGGTGGAGGACACCACCGTCATCGTCAACGCCTGCTTCGGCTCCCGGGTCAACGAGACCCTGGGACGGGCCCTGGCGTCCCTTGCCAGCGCACGGTTCGGAGCCTCGGTGGGCATCCGGACAGATGCGTATCGCATCTTCCTTGAGATGCCCAGGAGGGTCACCCCCCGGTCGGTGGTGGACATGATCAAGGCCCTGGACCCGGTGTCGCTTCCGGAGTTCATGCGCCTCGTTCTTCGCAGGAGCCCCATCCTGCGGTGGCAGCTGTTCCACGTGGCCCGGAAGTTCGGCATCATCGAGCGGGGCGCCGACCACCGGCACGTGGGCCTCGGCCGTCTCCTGAACACCTTCGAGGGCACGGTGCTCATGCGGGAGGTGGTGGACAAGGTGCTCTTCGAGAAGATGGACATGGAGAGCACCCAGTGGGTCCTCGATGGCGTCAAGGATGGGACCATCGACGTGGTCACCTCCGGTCTAAGCCCCATCGGCCTGCTGGGCCAGCAGACGGTGCGGGAGCTGGTGGCCCCGGACCGGGCGTCAGAGGCCATCCTCACGGCAATGTCACACCGCCTGGAGGACGAGCGGGTTGTCCTCGCCTGCACCGCCTGCGGCGCCCACAGGAAGAAGCGGGTGGGGGACGTGACCGACGAGGACATCCCCTGCGAGCACTGCGGCTCGGTGCTCGTCGCCGCCCTTAATCCCCGGTCCGCCGAGGAGGACCTCAAGGTCCTCGCCAAGCGCAAGGATGGCGACCTCACAAAGGAGGAGAGGGACAGGTTGAAGCGCGTCCTGACCAACGCGAACCTGGTCTGGGGGAACGGCAGGCGGGCGGTGGTCGCCCTCTCGGCCCGGGGCGTCGGGCCGGCCAAGGCGGGCAAGGTCCTCGCCATGCGCTACCCGACGGAGGAGGCCTTCCTCCGTGCCCTCCTGGCGGAGGAGGTGCTCTACGCCAGGACGAAGAGGTTCTGGGACTGACACCCATTCTCAAGGGGGCGTAAACGGGGTGTGACATCGGGGAGCTGGCTCTCCCGTTTTGGACCTGAGAATCAGGACAGAAGGGTTATATATCGACAGCGAGTACGTCGGACGGGTGTGAAATTGGAGGAAGGTGAAGGGAGTCGAAACACCACTGGCATCCCCCAGCCGATACGGGACTTCTTCCACGAGCCCTCGGCCCGCTCCCTCCTAGTCAAGGGTGCCTCGGGCACGGGCAAGACCACCTTCGTATTGCAGCTGTTCGAGGACGTGCTGCCCTTCGACACCTCCATCTACTTCTCCACCCGCGTCTCCGACGAGGCCCTCTACAGCCACTTCAAGTGGCTCAAGGAGAAGGAGTGGCGGGAGAGCATCCTGGACGCCTCCAAGGAGGTGCTCAAGGTGATGCGCGCCACCTCCACACCCGAGGAACTGGAGGAGGTGGCCGAGAAGGTCGAGATCCTCAACGCCTCCAAGGACTTCCTCTCCACCATCTACCCCTCGGACGAGCCCCAGCGCATGGTGGAGCGCTCCCGGCTCGAGAAGCTCTGCCAGAACTACCCGCTGGAGGAGCTGGACAAGCTGTACTCCAGCCTGGAGCGCAAGCTGCCCAAGCGCTGCTACGTCGTCGTGGACAGCCTGGAGGGCATCGCCGAGAAGTGGGAGGTGCCCATCACCAAGATCATGTCCGCCCTCCAGAAGGACCTGGTCGAGGGCACCAACGTTTCCGTCATCGCCGTCATCGAGGGTAAGGGCGACAACAGCCTGGACTTCCTGGTGGACGGCACCCTCACGCTACACCGGTCGGAGCTCAACGGCCGAACCATCCGCGAGCTGGAGATACACAAGCTCCGTGGGATGATGATCAAGACCTCCCGCTGGCTCTTCACCCTGATAGGTGGCCACTTCCGTCTGCTGCCGCCACACCCGGCCCTGGACAGGACCATCCTGCGTCCCTTCGATCCAGTACCCGACAGCGAGATGGGCTATTCCACCGGCCACCCGGCCCTGGACTCCATCCTGGGCGGCGGCATCCCCGCCGGCTCGCGGGTCCTGCTGGAGGTGGGTCAGCACATACCCAACGACGTGGTCTCCATATTCACCACCCCCATGGCCTGCAACTTCCTGATGCAGGGGCGCGGGGTAGTTATCATCCCCGAGGGGGGCGAGACCGCCGAGGACTACAAGTCGAAGTACTCGGCCCTGGTGGACCCCGCCGTCGTGGAGGAGAACATGAGGGTGGTCGAGAAGATCAACCCCTCCCGCGACCAGAACAAGCCCTACATCGTGGCCCTGGAGTACCAGGACGCGCTGAAGGACTACGGCATCTGGGACAAGGCCTCCCTCTCGCTCAGGGAGCGGACGGGGACCGGACCCCTGCGGATACTCGGCCTCGAGACCCAGGAGTCGCGGTTCGGCACGGAGGAGATACGCGAGGTCATCTCCCTGGTGTCCGAGTCGGTCCAGGCCGACGGTGGCGTCCTTCTCACCGTGGCCAAGCCTGGCCTGGTGGACGCGACCCAGCGGGTGGCGAACACGGCAAACCTCCACATCCGGCTCGCCAGGGTGGACAACAGCTTCGTCCTGTACGGCGTCGAGCCTGAGACGGAGATCCTCTACATGCAGTTCGGCGGCGACGCCGACGGTGCCCCGGTGGACTTCATCCCCGTGGTCTAGGGCTGCAGCCGCTGCCTCTTCAGCTCCATGGCGGCGATCACGTGTTCCCTCTCGACCAGGGCCTCCTCCAGACCGGGGTCGAACTCCAGCGCCTTGTTGAAGCAGAGGAGGGCGCGCTTGTGCTTGCCCGTCTTCGCGAGGAGGACGCCCATGTTGTTCCAGGCCACGGAGCTGGTGGGGTCGACCTCGAGGGCTCGCTCGTAGCACTCGAAGGCCCGCTCGTACTGGCCGCTCTCCCGGTGGGCGACCCCAATGTTGATCCAGGCGGCCACGGCGTCGGGCTTGAGGCGGATGACGTTGGCGTAGCAGATCTGGGCCGCGGGGTACATGCCCATCTGCTGGAAGGCCTTGCCCTTGTTGAACCATGCCTTGACGTACGTGGGTCTTATCTTGAGGGCCTCGGTGTACGCGTCGATGGCCTCCCGGGTCTCCGCCAAGAGGGCAAGGGCCACCCCCATGTTGTTCCACGCGATGTGGTCCCGGGAGTTCAGGCGCAGGGAGCGCTGGTAGAACTTGACGGCCCGCATGGGCTCGTCGCCCCGCACCCATCGGTCCGCCTTGACCCGCAGGGCGGCCGCCTTGGTGAGGGCAGAGGGAGTGGGTGGCCTAGAGGTGAGCCGCTCTACCTTGGTCTCCCTACCCTCGTCCATGCACGTATTCCCCCGGACGGCGTTATGTATCGGACTGGTGGTAATTAACCATTGGCCATACTGATGAAAACCTTTTTCCGAACATCTGCTCATGTCACCCACATGACCCCCGAACAGGTCTGTAGAGCGTGTGGGAAGAGGAAGGGATTCTTGGGCCCTAAGCTATCGGCGTGCATGGGCTGTGGAGGCATCTACTGCAGCTCGTGCCATGACAAGTCCGGGTGGACCATCATTACCGGGACTCATTATTTCACCAAGGCCGCTGAGGCTCCCGTCTGCTCTGAGGAGTGCGCCTTCGCTGCCTACTCGAAGAACCTGCTCAAGGTTGACACGAAGGACGGAGTGTTCCTGGCCAATGAGAGCAACTCGAGCGTGGGTGTCTACGGTGACCGTGAGAACGAGGGATTTGGAATCTCCATCGCCTATATGCATGTGAACGCTGGGAAGCTCTCCGCAGGCGACCAGATGGGCGCCGAGATCCAGAGGCTCTATTCGCGCATCAAGGCGGACTTGGACCATAAGGAAATCAAGTACGAAGAGGTGTTCGAGAGCGTCGCATGATGGTCGAAGAGGAGATTACCAGGTTATTCCCAGGTGGAATTCGACCCGTAAGCTTCAAAAGTCCTCTACCACATATGGACGTTGGGATGCATGGAGCCGATAGGCGTTATTTTCGGGAATGTTGGAGCGGGCGGTTTCAAGATCGCCGTCTCCTCCAGCAGCGTGCAGCGCAACGAGTACGTGCAGGCCAACCACAAGATGTACGGCCCCGTGATGGGTCAGATCATCAAGCTGGAGCGGGAGACCGACGTGGACTACGACAAGGCCAGCCAGATCGGGACCGGCGAGGAGGTCGAGTTCCAGGAGAAGCTGGTGGGCATCGTTGACATCATCGGCTACCGGGACGACCGGGGCATTTTGCAGAAGCCCCAGACGCCCTTCCGGGCCGGCGAGGTGGTTACCCGGGCGGAGACCGAGCTGGTGAGGGCGGTCCTGGGAATGAAGCCCGAGGGGGCGTCGACCGCCTACATGGGCCTGCTGCGCGGTTACGCCATCCGCGTCAACCTGGACATCGACGAGCTGGTCTCGCGGCACATGGCCATCCTCTCGAAGACGGGGGGCGGCAAGTCGTACACCGTGGGCGTCTTCATCGAGGAGCTGATGAAGCGCCTGGTCCCCGTGGTCATCATCGACCCCCACGGCGAGTACTCCTCGCTGATGTTCCCCAACGTGTCGGAGAAGGACCATCAGCTGATGGGGCGGTTCAGTGTCAAGCCCAGGGGCTACGGCGAGCACATACAGCTGTTCTCCGCCGACACCAAGCTGAACAAGGAATCGACCCAGCTGTGCTTCGATTCCATCAACCCCACCGAGTCCGACCTTCTGGAGTTCATCGACGTCTCGAACAACGCCAGCAAGAAGTTGATGGTGGACGCCGTCCGACGGGTCAAGGAGGGCAAGCGCTTCTACACCATGGACCAGATCCGGGAGGTCCTCATGGAGAGCCCCTCGGAGGCCAAGTGGCCCATCGTGAACAAGATGGAGATGTACAGCGAGATGGGTCTTTTCTCCCAGACCCCCACCCGCCTCAGCGACCTGGTGAAGGAGGGGCAGACGAGCATCATCGACCTCAAGGGTTGCGACACTGATCTCCAGGAGGTCCTCACCAACCGCATCGTCCGCAAGCTCTTCGAGGCGCGCAAGCAGGGGAAGGTCCCACCCATGATGCTGGTGGTCGAGGAGGCCCACAACTTCTGTCCCCAGCAGGGGGTGGCCAAGAGCAGCGCGACCATGCGGAGCGTGGCGGCCGAGGGCCGCAAGTTCGGCCTGGGCCTCTGCGTGGTCACCCAGCGGCCCGCCAAGATAGACAAGAACGTGCTGTCCCAGTGCGCGACCCAGATAATCCTCAAGCTCACCTCGCCCAACGACCTGAAGGTCATCGCCCAGTCCATCGAGGGGTTCACCGAGGGCATGGAGGACGACATCCAGGCCCTTCCCATCGGCGTGGCCCTGATCACTGGTGCAAAAGTGTCGCGGCCGATGATCGTCGAGATCCGCGTCCGCGAGACCAAGCACGGTGGCGAGGACGTGAGCGTCATCTCCGCCGCGGGCAAGAAGGAGGGAAAGGCGGCCGTGAGGGAGGCCAAGAAGGCCGCCAAGGAGGAGGCGGAGAAGGTCGTCGAGGACGACGGGGCCACCGCCGACAGCAGTTGAGGGGGGAACGAGATGGCCGAGGGCAAGAGAACCTCCAAGAAGCGGTCGAAGGGACCGGTCAAGTCCCAGCCCCTCGACGCCGAACACGTGCTGGACTACCTGAACCGCACGGGCGAGGCCCTCGAGAAGCTGAGGGTCACCGCCCCACCCCGCAGCCACCTGGAGGAGGTCGCCTCCGACTTCCTGGAGATGGCGGAGGCCTACCACACCGATGGCTGGCACTTCTTCAAGGAGGGCGACCTGGTGTCCGCCTTCGCCTGCGTCTCGTACGCCCATGGATGGCTGGACGCGGGAGCGCGGTTGGGCCTGTGGGACGTGGACGAGGACGACAGGCTGTTCACCCTGGCGAGCTGATGTCCGTTTTGGCCAATCATTATTACACGGCTGGTACCTATCAGTCCATGGGTCGATGAGGAGGAGTGCGGAGGATGGAGCTTGATGGGACCGGAGACATACTCTCGGCCGGGCCGATGTCGGACTGGCGCATCCACATGGCACACAAGTCCCTGCTCCGAGGTATGGCCTTCCCCCTGTTCTACTTCCTGCTGGTGGGGATGAATTGGACCACCGGCGTGAGCTCGGTGGACTGGTGGGACATCTTCTTCATCCTGCTCTTCGGCGGTATGGCTTCGTTCAACTTCCTGACCTTCGCCAGGACCCACAAGAGGAGGTACGCCCGTTTCCCGCTCAGCGAGGAGGACGCCGCCAGGGCCATCGAGAGGGCCCTGAACGGAAAGTTCCTGACCTACAAGAAGAAGAACGTCTTCCCTCCGACGACGGTCAAGGGCGTGAAGCTGTCGGCGCGGTACATCATTGACATGAGCCCGGTCTCTGTGGTCATCGCCTACAGCCAGAAAGGGACCGTCGTGTGCATCGGCCCCGAGAACAAGAGGACCGAGGAGCGGATGATGATGCTCACCATCGCGATCTCGAACGAGCTGGCGAAGGGTGCATCGTCGGGGACCGATGGATTGGGTCAGATGCCTTCGCTCCAGGGGCTCGATGTCTCCTAGAGCACCTTCGTCATCTTGGCGATGCGCTCGGCGGCCCGCTCGGTGATGCCGCTCTCTCCGAGGATGGTGTAGCGGTCTCGGATGCTGTGGGCGGTGGTCATGGCCTGGATGAGCTCCTCCTCGGTCACGTTGAGCTGCTTGGCGGTGGTGGGGGCGCCGATGGTGTCCAGGGCGTTCCGTATGCGTTCCCAGTCGCCACCGTGGAGGGCCATCATCAGGATGGTGCCCACGCCGCACTGCTCGCCGTGGAGGGCGCGTCCCGGGGCGATGCCGTCCAGGGCGTGGGAGAAGGCATGCTCGGAACCCGAGGTGGGTCGGCTGCTGCCCGCGATGGACATGCTGACCCCCGAGACGACGACGGGCTTGATCATTATCCAGGCGCTCTCCTCGAGGGTGGGCTTGATGTGGGATGCGTTGTCGATGATGACGTTGGCGACCATCTTTGCCAGGGTGGCCGCCGAGGTGGAGTACTCCTCGTTCTTCAGGCGGTGGGACAGCTCCCAGTCGGCCACCGCGGTGATGTTGGAGATGACGTCGGCGCAGCCCGCGGCCAGCAGCCGCCACGGCGACTTGATGAGGATGCTGGTGTCCGCCACCACGCCCATCGGGACCGAGGCGTTGAAGGAGAGGCTGCCTCGCTCCCCCTTGATGGAGGCCCTGGGGGATGCGATGCCGTCGTGGGCCGCCGAGGTGGGCACCGACACGAAGGGGCAGCCCGACTGGAAGGCGGCCAGCTTGGCCACGTCGATCTTGCTGCCGCCGCCGACGCCCACCAGGAACTCGGGGTCCGTCTCACGGACCCGGGCCTTGACCATCTCGACGGTCTCGACGCTGGCCTCCTCGATATCTATGGAATCGACGTCGTAGGCCGCGTCCACCAGCATGTCCTCGACCAGCTGGCCCGCCACCGCCCGCGTGGTGGGTCCGGTGATGACCAGGGCTGGCCCGTCCAGCTGGAAATCCCTGCACATCCCGGGCACCGACTCGAGGGCGGCGTGTCCGGCGATGATGCGCCGAGGGAACTCCATGGCCTTCGCCTTCGTGAAGAACTCTTCCATATCCATTCCCCTTGAACATGCTCCTGCGGAATATTTATGTCGTATGCCAGCCACTTTGGCAAAACGAGCAGGAGTGTGAAAGTGGCTCTTGGATTATAAATCCTTTTACGAGCAGCACTGGAAGCTGGTCTGGACCGCCGTCCTGGTCGTCCCGCCGGCCTTCATTGCCCTCGGCTGCATCCTATGGCCGGAGGTCTTCTGGGACAACTTCGTGTGGAAGTACATCTGGGGTCCCATCGTGGCCGACGCCAGGGGAGAACCCCAGGAAGGGGTCACCGAGGGCTATAACGTGGTCAACACCCTGTTCTACGCCATCGTCCTCTCGGTGGGCGTCATCGGCATCTGGAGGGCCTTTCACTACCTGGGCATCAGGCTGGACACCTCGTACCTCATCGCCATCGTTCCCTGGGTGCTCCTTGGTAGCATCCTCCGGTCCCTCGAGGACGCGAGCCTGTTCTCCCGCGACGGCATGCTGGTCTACCTGTTCATCTCCCCCATCATCTACATGGTCATAGGCCTCATGGTCTTCTTCGTCACCATCTGGGCGCACCGGATCGAGGCGGAGGCCAGCCGTCACGGCACCGACCGGGGCCTCATGTGGGCCGCCTACGTGCTGGTGTGCCTCAACGTGCCGTTGCTAGCGGTCCATGCCCTGGCGCCGGAGCAGATGGAGGCCCACGCCCCCTACTACCTGCTGCCCCTCGTCTCCGTCGCCGGCCTCGCCGTGCTGTGGTGGCGCGCCCGGGAGACCGGGAGGGTCACGATGCCCGACCAGGTGACGACGTACGGCCTTGTCCTGGCGGTCTTCTCCCTGTACTTCGTGGTGATGTGGGTCAGCGGCAACGGCTGGTCCGGCGAGGAGCCGGAGCTCCACGCCGCCGAGATGGTGATCATCCCCGCCCTCGCGGTCCTGTGCACCCTGGCCACGGTGGGGTTGTTCTGGGCGCTGTCCCGGCGGTGGTCGGACGGGAAGGCCTTCATCGTCCCCGTCTCCATCCTGCTGTACGTCAGCCACTTCCTGGACGGGGCGGCGACGTACAGGGGCATCGACTTCCACGGCTACGGGGAGAAGCACGTGCTGCCCGAGTTCCTCATCGACGTCTTCGGGACGGCGGCGGTGATGCTGCCCCTCAAGTTCCTGGTGGTGACCCTGGCCATCTACCTGCTGGACGTGTCCTTCAAGGAGGACCTCAAGGAGGCCCCCAACCTGGCGTGGCTGGTCAAGGTGGCCGTCCTGGTGCTGGGCCTCGCTCCTGGGATGCGTGACATGCTGAGGCTGGCGATGGGCGTCTAGAGCCTGCCTTCGCCCTTCAAGTGGTCATCGTCGGAGGCCTCGGCCTCCTCGGTCCGTCGCTTGATGACGCCGAAGAAGAAGATTATCGCGATGATGATGACGGCGAGGATGCCTCCCGCCACGTACATGCCCATCCTGTTGGTGTCCTCCTCCTCGTCCCCGTTGCCGCCATTGCCACCGTTGCCGCCGTTGTCTCCCTTCTTGACGGTGATGGTCAGCTTGTAGGTGGCGGAAACGGAGCTGTCGCCCACGGACCTGACGGTGAACAGCGCCTCCGTGGTGCCGATCTCCGCATCGTCGGATGCGGTCACGGTGATGAGGTTCGTGACCATCCTGTCCTTGCCCACCTCGTAGACCTTGTCGGAGTAATCGACCTCGAGGCCCTTGGTCTCGAGGGTGGCCTCGTTGTTCAGCTGGACGGTGTAGTTGTCCACGCCGTTGCCGGTGTTGGTGATCCTCATGTTCTGGGTCTGGTTCTTGCCCTGCTCGACGGCCAACGTGCCGTTGCTGGACAGCCGGACGCCGTAGTACTGCTCCACGGTGATGTTGGTATAGCCCTCGCCGAAGTACTCCCAGCCGATGGTACCCGTGGTGTTGCAGAACACCCTGAGCTCGGTGGGGTTCTCCGCCGATGCCCTGGGGGGCACCCTGATGTCGAGGCTGATGACCTCGGCGTGCTCGGTGGTGCCCTGGGGGACATCGAAACTGGTGGGGTCGACGGTGACCATCCACCCGCTGTCGGTGGTGGCGTTTACCTTGATGGCCGCACCCAGGGGGAAGTTGGAGACGGTGATGGTCGCCTTGCCCAGCACGTGGTTGTACTCCACCGGGTCCGATTCCACCTCTCCCACGTCCTCCACGGCCACACCCAGCTTGGGCAGGCCCGGAGGGGCCGGTGCGGTGGGCATGCCCAGGGGTACCAGGCACAGGAGGAGGAGCGTCGCGAGGAACAGGACCTTGGCTCTCATGACTTCATCCCTTCACCATCTGGAACGGTGGATTGTGGCCTTAACCTTTTCCATCTTGTCTGGAAGGAGGGCGCCGGGGGTCAGTCTATCTCTCCCTCGAAGTCGTCCGGGTCCTCCCTCTCGGTCCACTCCTCCTCGGTCCGGCCCCGCCATGTCATGTACTCGGGGTCGGCGTCCTCCGTCTTGTCCCGGGCGTACCTCAGGGCCACGAACACCACCAGGGGGACGATGAGCGCGGCTATGACCATCGTGATGGACCAGGTCATGAGACCGAATGACCCTGTGATGCCAGGGATCAGCATCACCATGATGAACAGGACCATCACGATGTAGGCGGCGACCTTCTTGACGGTATCGTCCATCACCAATGGTATCGCCCGCAGGCCGATATCAGTGTTTCCCCGCCGCGGCAACCTCACCCATCTAGGTACTGGCCATTTCACCAACAATTATTTATAGATGAACAACTATTGCTGTAGATGCTACAGTATACAACCTTTGGTTGCCTAGTGCGCGAGGAGGATAATGGACTTGGTCAAAGATGACGAGCCATCCGAGCCCGTAGACGAGGGCGAAGGGAACGGCGTCCCGGAGGACATCCCGGAAGGCATGGAGGTCCTAGACTCCCCCGAGGCCTTGCTGGTCGAGGAGCGGGACAGGTACCTGCGCCTTGCCGCTGAGTTCGACAACCTCCGCAAGCGCACCGAGCGGGACATGGTCGAGTTCAAGCGCCGGGCGGCGGACGACGTGCTCCTGTCCCTGCTGGAGGTCGTGGACAACCTCGACCGGGCGCTGGATTCCTCCGAGGGCTGCACCGCCGAGGACCTCTACCAGGGCCTGAAGGCGATCCGGAGCCAGATGGGTGGCATCCTCTCCCGGGAGGGCGTCGAGCCCATCGAGGCAGCGGGCAAGGCCTTCGACCCCTACGAGATGGAGGCCGTCATGCGCATGCCCTCCGCCGATGTGGCCGAGGGGGACGTCGTCCAGGTGCTGCAGAGCGGCTACCGGGGCCGCGGCTACGTGCTGCGCCCCAGCAAGGTGATGGTCTCCTCGGGACCACCGGAGCCAGAGGTTAGTGCTGATGAGGCCAGCGAGGACGCTGGCGACACTGAGGATCGCAATCGAAGGAAGTGATGGAGATGAAGGAGAAGATAATCGGAATAGACCTGGGAACGACCAACTCGTGCATGGCGGTGATGGAGGGCGGCAAGCCCGTGGTCATCCCCAACACCGAGGGCGGTCGGACCACCCCGTCGGTGGTCGGCTTCACCAAGGACGGGGACCGTCTCGTGGGCCAGGTCGCCAAGCGACAGGCCGTCTCGAACCCCGAGCGCACCATAGGCTCGGTCAAGCGGGATATGGGCACCAGCTGGAAGCAGAAGATAGATGACAAGGAGTACTCCGCCCCGGAGATCTCGGCCATGGTGCTGCAGAAGATGAAGGCCGACGCCGAGAAGTACCTGGGCCACGAGATCAAGAAGGCGGTCATCACCGTGCCCGCGTACTTCAACGACAACCAGCGCCAGGCCACCAAGGACGCCGGCAAGATAGCCGGGTTCGAGGTCATGCGCATCATCAACGAGCCCACCGCATCCTCCCTGGCGTACGGGCTGGATAGGGAGGAGGGCGAGCAGATCCTCATCTTCGACCTGGGTGGTGGCACCTTCGACGTGTCCATCCTGGAGGTGGGCGATGGCGTCTTCGAGGTGCTGGGTACCGACGGCGACACCGGCCTGGGTGGCGACGACTGGGACGCCCGCGTCATCGAGTGGATGGCCGCCGAGTTCAAGAAGGACCAGGGCGTGGACCTATCCAAGGACCTGTCGGCGATGCAGCGTCTGAAGGAGGCGGCCGAGAAGGCGAAGATCGAGCTGTCCGGCCTGCCGAGCACCAACATCAACCTCCCCTACATCACTGCGGACCAGTCCGGCCCCAAGCACCTGGACATGACGCTGACCCGCGCCAAGTTCGAGGAGCTGACCCGGGACCTCCTGGAGAGGACGAAGGGACCCATCAAGAGCTCCCTCAAGCTGGCCAAGCTGGACCCCAAGGAGATCTCCAAGGTCATCCTGGTCGGCGGCTCCACCCGGATGCCCGCGGTGCAGGAGTTCGTGAAGGGCTTCTTCGGCAAGGACCCCTACCAGAACATCAACCCCGACGAGTGCGTGGCCCTCGGCGCCGCCATCCAGGGCGGCGTGCTCAGTGGCGACATCGAGGAGGGCACCATCGTCCTGCTGGACGTGACCCCCCTCACCCTGGGCGTGGAGACCCTGGGCGGGATCGCCACCCCCATCGTGGACCGGAACACCACCATCCCCGTCGAGAGGACCCAGATCTTCTCCACGGCGGCGGACATGCAGACCTCGGTGGAGGTCCACGTCGTGCAGGGCGAGCGGGACATGGCCGCGGACGACATCTCACTGGGCCGATTCCACCTGGTGGGCATACCTCCCGCGCCCCGTGGCATCCCCCAGATCGAGGTCAAGTTCGACATCGACGCCAACGGCATCGTCAACGTCACCGCCAAGGACCTGGGCACCGGGAAGGAGCAGAAGATCACCATCACGGCCACCTCCAACCTGTCCAAGGATGAGATCCAACAGAAGGTCAAGGACGCCGAGCAGTACGCCGAGGAGGACCAGCGCAAGCGTGACGTGGCCGAGACCCGCAACAAGGCGGAGCAGACGGCCTACCAGTACCGCAAGATCCTCGACGAGATGAAGGACAAGATCCCGGCCGACAAGGCCGCAACGGTGGAGAAGGCCATCGAGGAGGTCGAGGACGCGGTCGCCAAGGACGATTACGAGCTCATGAAGACAAAGCTTGATGACCTCAACAAGGTATTCTCCGAGGTTTCCCAAGAGATGTACGCCCACATCGCGCAGGAGCAGGCCCAGCAGGCCAGTGGCGCCGATGCCGGTGCCGGTGGCGATGGAGCTGCCAGCGAGGGTGAGGGCAGCGGTGTGGACGCCGTCGACGCGGACTACACCATCTTGGAAGACGAGGAGTGAGCGTGAGGGCACCGGTCCCCTCACCCCGGCCTGACCGGGGACGAGGGGATCGCGGGTCAACAGGGTGACTGGCATGTCGAAGCGGGACTACTACGAGGTCCTGGGCGTGGAGAAGGCCGCGTCCCGGGACGAGATCAAGAAGGCATACCGCAAGCTTGCCAAGAAGTACCACCCCGACGCGAACAAGGACGACCCCGAGACCGCCGAGGAGCGGTTCAAGGAGCTGTCCGAGGCCTACGAGGTCCTGATGGACGATGACAAGCGGGCCCGCTACGACCGCTTCGGCCACGAGGGCGTGCGTTCGGACTTCGGCGCCGGTGGCTTCTCCTGGAACGACTTCACCCACGCGGGGGACGTCTCCGACATCTTCGGCTTCGACTTCATCAACAGCATCTTCGGGTCCCGCGGCGGCGACATCTTCGACATCTTCTTCGGTGGCGGCGGCCGCACGGGCATGCGGACCGGGCCCCGTCCCGGCAACGACATCCGTATCCAGGTGAACGTGGACCTGCAGGACGTGATCACCGGCAAGGAGGTCGAGGTGGACATCCCCAGGACCGAGACGTGCGACCTTTGTCGGGGTTCGGGCGCCAAGGAGGGCACCGCTCCCGTGGCGTGCGCGACCTGCCGCGGAGCGGGCCAGGTCCAGACGGCCCAGCAGTTCGGCGGGCGTCGCCTGGTCACCATCAACACCTGCCCCAAATGCAGGGGCTCGGGAAGGATGGTGGAGCACCCCTGCGAGAAGTGTGGCGGTCGCGGGCTGATCAAGGCCGTGCGACGGCTCCTCATCCAGGTGCCCCCGGGCGCCGAGACGGGCACCCGCGTGCGGTACGCTGGCCAGGGCGAGGCCGGTGTGCAGGGCGGTCCCCCCGGCGACCTCTACGGGATCATCAACGTGCGTCACCACCCCCAGTTCGAGAGGGAGGGTCCGGACCTGCTCCTCGAGATAGGGATCTCCTTCGCCCAGGCGGCCCTGGGTGACAAGATAGAGGTGCCCACCCTCACCGGCAAGGCCGAGCTGACCATCCCACCAACGACCCAGACCCACAAGGTGTTCCGCCTGCGTGGCCAGGGCCTGCCCCATCTGAGAGGTTCCGGCCGCGGGGACCAGTACGTGCGGGTCATCTTGGAGACGCCCCACCGGCTCACCTCCGAGCAGAAGGACCTGTTCCGCAAGCTCAGGGACGCGGAGCGGGAGGGGGACGAGGGCGAGGGCAATGGCAAGGGAAAGGGTGGCGGCAAGAAGGGTCACAAGAAGATATTCAATCGCAAGAAGTGACCCGGGGCCGGCCGGCCAGGCGACGTACCGCCAGTGATACCCGTACCGAAGCCTTTTTTAAGCCTTCCGCACCTTCGAAGCCACGGAGGGCGTGCCCTTGACTGGCGCTGATATGCTGGACCAGGCGCTCACCCTGAGGAGGGTCAGACGTACCAAGAACATCATTCTGGCCATCATCGCGGTGGGGATGATAGTACTCATACTCGTCATGATGTCCCACAAGGGAGTGAGCTCCAGCCCCCTGTTCATTCCCGTCCCGTCCATCATCCTCATCGTCATCATGGGCATGATGCTGATGAACTTCACCTCCATCTCCTTCAACGGGGTGGAGATGGCGACGGGCGACAGCCCTGGTCGGAAGTTCCGCACCGCCCAGCACGGCTTCAAGGTAGGGGCGTGGACCGGCGTCCTCTGCCTCATCCTCGTCATCGTGTTCGTCTTCACCATACCATGGGTGGAATCCGAGCTGTCCACGTACCGCAACGAGACCCTGGGGGAGGGCACCATCAAGGAGCACGAGTGGTACATGGTCGACCCCTTCGACCTGACCCACGCGGAGGGACTCTCCCTGGAGGTCGTCGACGGCGCCCCCATGGATTACATCATCCGGATGAGGGACGAGTCCACAGGCAAGTTCGAGGACAAGGAGACCGGCGAGGTCACAGATGGCGATCCCCTCGAAAAGGACCTCTCGGACTGGCCCAAGGGGGACTACATGACCGTCTTCTGGACCGAGGGCGAGGGCAGTGACGACACCAGCGAGTACATCTACGAGCTGTCAAGGTCGATCAATCCCCAGCTCACCCTTGCCCTGACCGGCCTCCTGGGCGTCATCGCGGTGTCCAGCATCATCTACGCCGTGATAGCCTACGTGCTCATGAAGCGTTTCGAGGTCGAGTCGGTGGGCGGTCTGGCCACCTTCTCCGACGACGGTTACTGAGGTCCCCTCACATCGGCGGGGTTTCCTCTTCCCTCTTGCGCAGCACGAAGAAGTAGAGTACCAGCAACACCAGCACCACGGCCACGACCGCACCGCCTATGAAGTAGGCCAGGTTGCCGCCGTCAGTGTCATCAGGTCCGTTGTCGTACTTCTCCCGGACGATGATTATCGTGATGTCCGCGGTGTGGCCCACGACGTCGACCGCGTGGAGGTAGTAGGGGTTGTCACCGATCTCGAGATCGGTCTCGTAGCTGAAGCTCCCGTCCGCCTCGACCGTCACATTGTCCTCGTTGATGACCAGGGTGGCGCCGGGCTCGGTCCTGCCCGAGATGGTGTAGGTCTCCTTGGTGGTGGGGAAGGGGGTTATCGGCGGGTCCATGTCCGTGAAGGTGGGTGGGGTCGCGTCCACCAGGAAGGCTGCGATGGTCTGGAGCTCCTCCTGGTTGCCCACCGCGTCCACGGCGTAGTACTCTATCTCGTAGGTGCCGTCAGGGTACTGGAGCGCATCCCCGAAGCTGAGGGACAGGGCTCCCACGACCTTCAACCATGGGTCGTCGTTGACCCGGTAGTTGAGCTCGATCTGACCGCCGCTCTCGTCATCCGTCTGGAAGATTATCTGGACGACCTCGTTGTACTTGCGATTCTCGGGCATGAGAGGGTTGAAGGTGACCTCGGTGACCGGCGGTAGCTTGTCCAGGACCGTCACCGAGGTCTCGTTGGAGCCGGTCAACCCGGCCGCGTCCTCCACCGTCAGGGCCACAGGGTAGTAGCCCGGGATGTCGAACTTCCAGGTGACGATCATGCCGGTCAGCGACCTGGGGGCACCGTCGTAGGTGAAGCTCCAGATGTACGAGACGATGCCCACGTTGTCGGTGGAGTTGCTGCCGTCGAAGGTCACCACGGTGCCCTGGTCGACTATCTGGGGGTCACCCGCGTCGGCCACCGGGGCCGTCCTGTCCCTGGCCGTCACGTCGAAGGTGACGATGCTCCTCATGCCAGAGTTGCCCGAGGTGTCGGTCACCTTCAGGGTGATGCTGTACCTCTTGGCCTCCTTGAAGGCGTACTCGACCATCTCGCCGTCCAGGTAGACGGGCTCGCCCAGCTCCTCGAAGGACCAGTTCCAGCTCTCGATGGCCACGTCGTCGTGGCTCGCCGAGCCGTCGAGGGTGGTGTTGACGCCCACGTTGGCCTCGGTCAGGGACGGGGCCACCGCCGTGGGGTCGACGGTGTCCACATACTGGAAGGAGAACTGGCCGTTCCCGTAGCGCATGTCGACGTAGGCGTCCTGCTCTTGGAGGTTGTGCGACACCGTCACGTGGAAGGGGTTGTAGAGGATCGTCTTGAGAATGGTGGTGGTCTTGTCGTACTCCATCACGAGCATGGGCTGGTACGCGAGCATGCCGTTCGCGTCGGTGATGTAGTTGAAGACCCTGGACTCCGCATCCTCCACCTGGACGGGCACGTCGGCGATGGGAGTGCTTCTGGAATCGGTATAGGTGACGGTCACCGTCAGGAACTGCTGG
This sequence comes from uncultured Thermoplasmata archaeon, assembly GCA_965369625.1. Lineage (GTDB taxonomy): Archaea > Thermoplasmatota > DTKX01 > DTKX01. The sequence continues at coordinate 20,741 of CBDUQW010000049.1, forward strand.
TACCAGAACAGCGAGGCCGCCAGGTCGACGCTGTCGATGTCGAAGTTGCCGTGGGTGGAAGTGAGGGAGGAGTTCTCCAGCCGGATGGGGGTGATGCTGGCCGAGGTGCTCACGGTGCAATTGAACATCTCCACCGAGCTGAAGTAGGGCAGGTCCAGGTCCACCTGCTCGTTGCTGGAGATGGCGGTGTCGTGGGCGGACAGGTAGGCCCTGTCCACCAGGATGCCCCGCAGGTTCCCCCTGATCCACGAGTCCCGGAGGACCACGTCGGACTGGGCCTTGATCATCATGCCCTCGCGGAGGTTGTCCTCTATGTGACAGCCCTCGATGAGGGGGGCGGCACCATTGTCGACGTAGATGCCGATCCAGATGTTGTCGTGGATGTTGCAGTCGCTCACCGTGATGTCCACGCCATCGATGAAGATGCCACCGTAGCCGTCGAGGATCTCGAGGCCCGATATCACGGCGTCCTCGGTGCCGATGTAGAGGCCCGCCCGGTAACCGTAGACGTTGAACAGGCGACCGCAGTTCATTATCTTCGAGTTGGTCACATTGATGGTGGAGCCTTCGTAGGCCTGGAAGTAGTAGTTGTAGTCCGGGTCGTCCGCCTTGATGACGGACATGTCGGTCACGCTGTCGGGGTCGCCGTCCAGGTCGGAGATGACCATCTCGCCGTGCACGCCGATCTCCTGGGGATCCAGCTCCGCCCCGTGGAGGACGAGGGTGACGTTCTGGAGGACCAGCTTGCCTCCGGCCTTGACCTCGAGGGTCCCGTCGAGGGAGATGGTCTGGTTCCTGTAGACGAGGTCGTCTCCTGATCCGACGACCCAGTCGCCGACCCATTCGGAGAGGCCGGTCCCGCCGTTGTTGGCATCCTGGTCCTCGGGATGGTCCGCGGTCGCGAGGGTCGCCAACGCGGCGATGCTGATGAATGCGAGCAAGATGACCAGGGCAACCCTGGTATCCTTCCTCCTAATCGGGTGACTGGACATGGCGTCTGCACTCCTGACGGTCGGAAGTGCGGGGGTTGTATATAAAGGTTATAATGCGCGTTTCGAACTGATGAACGTACGGGGGCCAGCTCCCGTCAGTCCACTCGAATTGGGAGCCCTTACCGCGGGTCCCAAGACGATAAGAATTATAAGGGAAAGTGCGGTACCGCCGACGGGTACTCCCCATGAACGAGATCAGGATCCACGGACGAGGAGGCCAGGGTTCGGTGACAGCAGCCGAGCTCCTGGCACAGGCCGCCTTCAAGGACGGCAAGTACTCCCAGGCCTTCCCCGCCTTCGGCGTGGAACGCAGGGGGGCCCCGGTTCAGGCCTTCTGCCGGATATCGGACAAGAAGATCAGGACCAGGGCCCAGATCTACTTCCCCGACGTGATCATCGTGCAAGACTCCAGCCTCCTAGAGGTGGTGGACGTGTTCGGTGGTCTCAATGACGACGGGGTCGCGGTCATCAACACCACGAAGGGGGTTGAGGACCTGGGCATCGACCACCCGGCCAGTATCGTGACCATAGATGCAACGGGCCTAGCCATCAAGCACCTGGGACGACCCATCACCAACACCACGATGCTGGGCGCCTTCACCGGGGCCACCGGCATGGTGGGCATCGACAGCCTCGTGGAGATGATCCGCGAGCGCTTCCCCGGCAAGCTTGGCGAGAACAACGTGACGGCCATCCGAGACGCCTATACCCACTGTGGAGGAGATGAGTGCTCATGGGAATGAAACTGACCGAGGGTGCGTGGGTCGAACCCGCCACCACGATAGACACCAAGACCGGCGCCTGGCGTTCCTTCCGCCCCGTGTGGAACGCCGAGAAGTGCATCAAGTGCTACCTGTGCATCGACCTGTGCCCCGAGGGCGCCATCAGCGCCCTGCCCCTCGACGAGGACGGCAAGAAGACGGGCGTGGAGGTCGACTACGACTACTGCAAGGGGTGCGGCATCTGCGACGCCGAGTGCCCGACGCAGTCTTACGAGATGGTCCCGGAGGAGAAGTGATCGCCATGATAGAGAACACCGTTATCGAGGGTTCGCACGCTTTGGCCGAGGCCGTCAAGCTCTGCCGGCCCAAGGTCATCTCCGCCTATCCCATCACCCCCCAGACCCACATCGTCGAGGACCTGTCCCAGATGGTCGCCGACGGGGAGATAGACTGCGAGTTCGTGAACGTGGAGTCGGAGTTCGCCGCCGCCTCGGTGGTCATGGGCGCCTCGACGGCTGGCGTGAGGACCTACACCGCCACCACCGCCCAGGGCCTGTTCCTGATGTACGAGGTGCTGTACAACATCGCCGGTTCCCGGCTGCCCGTCAACATGACCTGCGCCAACCGGGCACCGTCCGCCCCCATCAGCATCTGGAACGACCAGCAGGACAGCGTCGCCGTCCGCGACGCGGGCTGGATACAGATCTACTGCGAGGACTCCCAGGAGGTCCACGACTTCCAGCCCATCGCCCACAGGGTGGGGGAGAACCCCAGGATCCGGCTGCCCGTCATGACCATGATGGACGGCTTCATCCTGACCCACACCTACGAGCCCATCAAGCGCATGGAGCAGGAGCAGGTGGACCAGTACCTGCCACCCTACGACCCCGTGGTCAAGCTGGACACCGCGAGGCCGCTGACCTTCGGCGCCTTCGCGATGCCGGACACCTACCACGAGATCCGGTTCATGCTCAACAGGGCGATGATGAACTCCAAGGGCGTCCTCGAGGACGCCTTCAAGGAGTTCGGAGAGGTCTTCGGCCGCGAGTACCACCCCTACTTCGAGGAGTACCGCACCGAGGACGCCGACATCATACTGTTGACCATGGGTTCCCTGGCAGGCACCATCAAGGACGCCGTGGACCAGCTCCGGGACGACGGCGAGAAGGTGGGCCTGCTCAAGCTGAGGACGGCTCGCCCCTGGCCGACCGCGGAGCTGCGGAAGGCCCTGGACCACGCGTCCATCGTGGCCGTCATGGAGAAGGACATCTCCCTGGGCCACGAGGGTACCATCTCCTCGGACCTGAAGGCCTCGTACCACCATCACGACGGCCCATTGGTCCACAGCTTCGTCGCCGGCCTCGGTGGTCGCGACATCCCGATCGCCGACATCAAGTGGACCTACGAGAAGGCCAAGTCCTTGAATGGGCCGGTGGACGGGTCCATCTGGGTCGGTCTGAATGAAGACATCATCCCGGAGGTGGTATAGATGACCCAACCAAGTTCCCTCAAGGAAGGTTTCATCGAGCCGGGCAAGCGCCTGTTCGCCCCCGGGCACAGGGGCTGCGCCGGTTGCGGCGAGCTGCTGGCGGCCCGCCTCGTACTCGAGGCCGCCGGTCCGAACACCATCATCACCAACAACACCGGATGCCTGGAGGTGACCACCACCCCCTTCCCCACCTCGTCCTGGGGCGTGCCATGGGTGCACTCCCTGTTCGAGAACGCGGCCTCCGTCGCCAGCGGCATCGATGCCGCCCTCAAGGCCACTGGGAAGAGGGAGGGCATCAACATCATCGCCCAGGGTGGCGACGGCTCCACCGTCGACATCGGTGTCGGCCTCATCTCAGGTATGATGGAGCGGGGCCACGACATCCTCTACATCTGCTACGACAACGAGGCCTACATGAACACCGGCATCCAGCGCTCGGGGGCGACCCCGACGTACGCCTCCACCACCACCTCGCCCTCGGGCAAGGTCAGCTGGGGCAACGCCAGGCCCAAGAAGCCCATGCCGGAGATCATGGCCGCCCACGGCATCCCCTACTCCGCCACCACGTCGGTGTCGTACCCGCGGGAGCTGGTCAAGAAGGTGAAGAAGGCCCTGGCCATCGAGGGTCCCAAGTACCTCCACATCCACGTGCCGTGCCCCACCGGCTGGTACTGCGACACCTCCGAATCCATCCAGGTCGGGAAGCTGGCCGTTGAGACCGCCCTGTTCCCCATCTACGACATCGAGGACGGAGTGGTCACCAACGTCAAGAGGATCAAGGAGATCAAGCCCGTCACCGAGTACCTCAAGACCCAGCGGCGCTTCGCCCACCTGTTCAAGAAGGAGGGTGGGGACGAGGTCATCGCCGCCATCCAGGCCATCGCCGACAAGAACGTGGAGCGCTTCGGCCTGCAGAAGTAGGGGCAACGAGGGACCGGGTCCCCCCGACCGGTGACCCGGTCGACCCATCAGGTAACAGCGAAAGCACCCCTCTGCCAGGGGCAAGGGAGCCCGACAAGGCCGAGACTAAGGGTGATGGGTTGCCGAACAGGTTCGACCCGCTCAGATGTAGGCCGGCACCTTGGCGTTCTTGTAGACCTTGTAGGCCATGAAGACAAGTACTGAGCCTACGGCCGCCAGGAGCACTCCTAACGCCAGGAGCATCGGGTCGTGGACTATGTCGGTGATGAAGGTAGTGCCGGGTTCAACCAATGAGTCCCCACCTGTGTCCACCTCCCTAGTCACCGGGTTCCCCGCCATGAACAGGTATATCTGCGTCACCGCGAGGGTGATGGCCAGAACGGCAGCGGAGAGCATGAGGGCGATCTGCACCCGCTCGGGGTGTAGGAGGTGCATGCCCTTCATGGACAGCTTGTAGTACACCCACTTGCGGTTGTCCTCCAGCTTCTTCACCAGACCAGCGTCGAGCAGTCTCGAGAGATGCTTATACACCGCGGATTTGTTGACCTGCAGTTCGTTGGCGAGGTCAGTAACAGTCATCTGGCTCTTGTCCAGACGCTTCAGAATCTCGATCCGCGTATCAGATGCCAATGCCTTGAAGGATTCCTGGTCCAAGGTAATCTTCCGCTGGTACACGTTGTGAATATGGAGCGACTTGCCATATAAGGTTTACCACGATTGTTGCCCAAAAGGTGAACAATCTTGGATACTGGCTACCCAGACTCTTCCAGGTGAACGATCTCCCTTCCTTTAAATAGCCAGGGTTGGAATCACGAATTCCCGCCCTTGGAGCGTGACAGGGACATGAGATCGCTGACCAGGACCGCCGTGTTCGTATTCTTCCTCATCCTATCCGGGATGGTGGAGATGTCCCACGTGGCCAGCGATCTGGCGCTCTAGTCGGGCACCGTGAAGGCGTTCTTCCCCTTCCTCCAGTACTTGAGGCCCCTCTTCAAGAACGGGAATTCTTGAAGGTACTTCTCGTCCAGATCGACCCGGTCTATCCTCTCGGCCATCTGCCGTAGCGATTGGCGCACGTTCACCTCCGGTAGATGGTTGCAGGCGTACTCCGTCCCCGCCATCATCGTCCGGAGCATGAAGGTCTCGGCCTCCTCCCGGGTCAGGTGAAGGCAGGGCCGCTCGTCGATGACCCGGTCCTCGACGTCGATCTCCCTGATGTCCCCGGTGAACTGCACGGAGAAGAACACGATGCAGTTGCCCTCCTCGACGAAGCGCAGGTCCTCTATCTCGGTGAACTTCGTGGGGCTCATCAGGTCGGCCGCCTCGGCCAGCGAGTGGGTCCTCAGGCAGACCTTGGTCTCGCGTTCCCTGCAGATGACGGCGTACGGGCAGTGCCAGTACCGTATCTCGATGGTGTCGAAGTCCCGAAGGCGAAGCTTTGCATCCCCAAGCCCCTCGTAGATGCTGGCACCGCACATGAAGCTCCGGTAGGTCTTCATCGCGGGAAGCGGGTGATGGAACATGGGCAGGGCCACGTCCGCCTTCTTCTTGAGCATGGCCAGCTCCACGCGTGTTATCACCCCGAAGAACTGGTGGCGGAACAACGCCGGGTCCTTCGTCTCTCCCGATAGCTCGACCACCATGTCATAGACGGCCTCGAGGACCACCCTGACCGGCACTGGCATGGTCTGTGGCATCCCGTTCACACCCCCCTCTGATCGCCCCAGATGAACCTGTGCAGCTGGAGCAGGACCCGCACGTCGAGGCGGTCCTCCAGCACCCGCTCCGCCAGGTCACGGAGGTCCAGGCCCCCCACGGGCTGGAACACCACGGTGCACGAGGGCTTGTTCCGCTCGAGCAACTTCTTGGCGAAGATGTAGTCCTCCTGATGCGCTATGACGAACTTCAGCACGTCGTCGGGACGCATCTTGGCCACGTTCGTGAAGAGGTTGCGGTCCTCCATCCCCGACGAGGGGCACTTGAGGTCCATGCAGAACCTTGTCCTCTCCCCCCGGGAGATCTCGTCCAGGTCGATGGAACCGTTGGTCTCGATTATGATGTCGTACTCGCGGGACTCCAGCTTCGCCGTCAGCTTCGTGACGTCCTCCGGCTGGAGCATGGGCTCTCCCCCGGAGATGCACACGCGCTTCATCCCGTACGACTCCACCTCCTCGAGGACCGACTCCACGGACCGCTCCTCCCCCGGGTCCCACGAGTACTTGGTGTCGCACCAGGTGCACTGTAGGTTGCACCGGGAGGTCCGCACGAAGACGGTGGGCAACCCTATATCGACCCCTTCCCCCTGCAAGGACAGGAAGACCTCGGATATCTCCATCAGGTCTCACCTCCCCCGGGGACCGCCGCCTCACGGTCGGGTCGTTCCACCCCTGGCTCGTATCCCAGGGGGTCGACGACACCGGCCTGGGCGAAGCCCCTCAGACGCAGCTGGCAGCTCTCGCACCTGCCACAGGCCAGGGCGCCACCCGTGTAGCAGGTCCAGGTGAGGTCGATGGGCGCGCCCAGCTCGATGCCCTTCGCCACGATGTCGGACTTGGTGTAGGTAAGGATGGGCGCCACGATGGCGATGGGATCGCCTCCCACGCCCCGCTTCGTCCCCAGGTCCGCGACCCGCTGCATCGCATCGAGGAACTCGGGCCGGCAATCGGGATAGCCGGAGTAGTCCACGGAGTTGGCGCCGATGAAGATCGCGTCCCCGTCCAGGGCCTCGGCCCACGCCAGGGCCATGCTGAGGAGGACGGTGTTGCGGGCGGGGACGTAGGTGGGCGGGATATCCTCGCCTATCTCGGCCTCTGGCGTGTCGGAAGGGACATCCATCGAGGCGTCGGTGAGGGCGGAGCCGCCGAAGGCGGCGAGGTCCACCCGGACCACCTTGTGCTCGGCACCGTAGTGCACCGCGACGGCGGTGGCGGCCTCCAGCTCGCGCGAGTGGCGCTGGCCGTAGTCGACGGTGAGGGCGTGCACCTGGTAGCCCTCGTCGATGGCGATAGCCATGGCGATGGAGGAGTCCAGGCCTCCCGAGAGTAGCACCACTGCGACCTTACGTCCCCCCTCGGACATGGTCAATCGGATGGGAGGGGCACGATAATATACCTTTCGCGGTTAGCCCGAAGGCTCCCAAAGGGGGACTGTCCAGAAGTCGTTGCTGAGTCGATTCAATGGGGCCAACAGAAATAG
>CBDUQW010000050.1:0-28007 GCA_965369625.1 uncultured Thermoplasmata archaeon
GTCGAGTGGGAGTCGGACCTGCTGGGGACCGACATCTTCGGCATGATGCTGGACGACGTGGACCGGGACGGCCAGACCGACATCATCGCCGCCCCGGGTGGCTACCAGGGCCAGGGCGACTTCACCTCGGGCTACTCGGAGCCCCACATCTACGTCATCGACGGCAGGACCCTGGAGTTCAAGCACGTCCTGGGGGAGCGGGACATCTGGGGCACCCTCCTGACCGGCATCCTCCTCCTCCTCATCCTGGTCGCCCTGGTGGAGCTGAGCATGCTGGCCAAGATACGCCTCGCCGAGCGCGAGGCCCGGCAGGCGGCCGAATCGGCCGCCCGGGCCCAGGACAGGTCCGGGCGGGCATCAGGCGAGGGCGCAGGTCTGGGCGGCGTCCCCGACTGGAACGTGGACCTGGGCGACGATGATGAGCCGCCAGATGACGGCGCCGGAGGGGGTGGCCCACCGTGAGCGGCGACAGCGCCTTCAGGGTGTGGTGGCGCACCAGGTTCTACCAGCGGCCCATCTCCGCGGCGCGCGTGATCATCCTGACGGCCGCCTTCGTCTACCTCAACTCCATGCTCTTCGGCGTTCCCAACTTCGGCGAGCTTGGTCCGATGCGCTGGCTGCTCTTGCCCAACGCCAGCTGCCGGTACATCGCCAACGCGCCCACCAACTGCTGGTTCTACAACCTGCAGGAGGGCCTGACCTCGGGCTGGGAGTCCTTCTACATGCTGGTCATGCCCATGATACTGGTGGCGGGCATCATGGCGGTCGCCCTGGGCCGCGGCTGGTGCGGCTGGGCCTGCCCCCTGGGGTTCGCCCAGCACCTCATCTCCAGGTTCAGGGCGATGATCGGGCTCCAGTACAGGGAACTGCCCTACTGGGCGGTGGCCATCCTGGACCACCTGAAGTACGCCATCCTATTCGTGATGGTGCTGGTGGCGGTGGCCATCGGTATCCCTGCCATGGGCCTGATGATCTTCGGCGAGGAGCTGGCCCTGCCGTACTGCCAGGTGTGTCCAGGAAAGGGCCTGTTCACCGTGCTGCAGCAGGCGGTGGGCATCGAGCCCACCGCCACCTCCCTCCCCTGGGTCGCCATCGGAATGCTGTGCCTGTTCCTGGTGGGAAGCTTCTACATCCGGATGTTCTGGTGTCGGGTGTGCCCCATCGGGGCCTTCCTGGCCCTGTTCAACCGCCAGAGCCTGTTCTGGCTGCGCAAGGACCCCTCCAAGTGCACCAAGTGCCGGGTCTGCCTCCGGGTGTGCCCCATGGACATCGAGGAGATCTTCGTGGAGATGGAGAAGGAGAACGTCACGTCCCCCGAGTGCATCATGTGCGGCCGATGCGTGGAGGCGTGCCCCGAGAACGGCTGCCTCAGCCTCAACTACGTGGGAAGGGAGCTGGCCAGGTCCAGGAGCCCCGAGGACCGGCGGGCGGAGAGGGAGGAGCGCTACTCGTGCCCTCCCGAACTTGATGGCGATATGCCAGGAGAATCGGAAGTGTAGACATGGACGACGAGCACCCCCTTGGATGGAGCTCCCCCGGACGGTACGTCCGGGAGACGGACGACCTGGACGAGGCCGAGCTCCAGCAGAAGGCCCTGGAGGAGTACGAGAGGCAGTCCACCGAGCAGCGGGCCAAGCTGATGGAGATCCCGGACCGTCCCAAGGCGATGCGGTACTTCGACGACGTCGCCCGCTACGACGGCCCCCGGGTCAAGGAGCTGGAGCGCGTCAAGGGCGAGGGGGGTCACATCGTGGGGACGCTGTGCGTCTTCGCGCCAGCGGAGATCGTCCGCGCGGCGGGCGCCGAGGTGGTGCGCCTCGACTCGGGCCAGCACCACGGGGTCCACCCGGCCAACGAGCTCCTGGGCGACGCGGGGTTGTGCCCCTGCGTCAAGTCCACCCTGGGCGGGCGGCTGGCTGGTGCCGACCTCTACATGCTCCTGGCCGACATCATCATCGCCCCCGCCAGCTGCGACGGCAAGCTCAAGCTGGGCGAGATACTCGAGGACTACCTCCCCGTCATCATGATGAACCTGCCCCGGGTCAAGACGGGGGACACCACCGCCAAGCTCTGGATCGAGGAGGTGCTGTACATGATGCGGGAGCTGTCCCGCCTCACCGGGGTCGAGGTCACCACCGCCAGGCTGAAGGAGGCCATAGAGGCCTACAACAGGGCCCATGGCGCCCTCAGCCGCCTGGACCGGCTCCGCCGGTCCTCCCGGTCCCCCATCTGGGGGAGGGACGCCCTGCTGGTGGCCCAGATGGCCCTGGTCGACGACATCGAGCGGTGGACGACGAAGACGGAGGTGTTGTGCGACGAGCTGGACCAGAGGACCTCGGAGGAGGGCTTCGTGGGCACCGGGGACGAGGCCCGCGTCCTGCTGGCGGGCTCGCCCATACTGTGGCCCAACTGGAAGGTGCCCAACATCATAGAGGAGTCGGGGGGCCTCATCGTGCTGGACGAGCTGTGCACCGGCGACCGGGTGCTGGGCGACCCCGTGGTCACCGACGAGGGCACGCTGCGCGACATGGTCAGGGCGGTGGCGGAGAGGTACTTCTTCCCCTGCACCTGCCCCTGCTTCTCGCCCAACGACGAGCGGGAGTCGAGGATGCTCAACCTGGTCGAGGACAACGCCATCGAGGGCGTGATCTACCACGCCCTGCGCGGCTGCCACCTTGGACTGCTGGAGTCCACGCGGCTCGAGCTGGCCCTGCGGCGGGCCGGCGTCCCCATGCTGAAGATAGAGTCCGAGTACGACGAGGGCGACGTGGAGCAGATCCGCACCCGCGTCGAGGCCTTCGTCGAGATGATACAGGCGAGGAGGGAGTTCCGGCGTGGTTAGGGTCGGCTTCGACGTGGGCTCGCTGTACACCAAGGCGCTGGTGATCGCCGAGGACCGGAGGGTGCTGGCCCGGGGCATGGAGGCCACCACCAACGACGTGCCCGGCCTGACCGAGAGGATGCTCGCCCGGCTCCTCGAGGAGGCGGGGGTGGCCGTGGCAGAGGTCAAGGGCATAGCGGCCACGGGACAGGGGAGGCGTCGCGTGGCCTTCGCCGACGTGACCAAGACGGACTTCACCGCCTTCGCCTGGGGGGCCAAGCTGCTCCACGAACCCGTGCGCCTGGTGATAGACGCCGGTGGCCAGGGCGTCAGGGTGATAGAGATGGACGAGTGGGGAATGATGACCAACTTCCGGACCAACGACAAGTGCTCCTCGGGGACGGGGTGCTTCCTGGACACCATGTCCTACGCCCTGGACGTCGAGCAGGCGGACATGGGCACCGTGGGGAGGGCCTCGATGTGCGCCGCCTCCATCAACAGCTCGTGCACCATCTTCGCCGAGTCCGAGGTGGTGTCGGCGGTGGCCCGTGGGCAGTCCAAGTCGGACATCGTGGCCGGCCTCAACACCATGGTGGCCAACCGGATGGCCTCCCTGGCCAAGACCCTGGCGGTGCGGGGCGACGTGGTCTTCGCCGGCGGGGTGGCCCGGAACCACCAGGTGGCGGAGCTGCTCAGGGGACGCTTCAACCACCGGGTGGTGGTGCCCGACGACCCCCACCTGATCGGGGCCCTGGGAGCCGCCGTCCTCGCACCCACCAGGGGACGGGAGGGGGGTGAGGCGCGATGACCATCACGGCCGGTCTCGACCTGGGCTCCACGTACGTCAAGTGCGTCGTGATGCGCGACCGGGAGGTGGTGGGGCACGCCATCCTTCCAACCGGACCCGACCACGACGCCACGGCGGCGACCACCCTGGACAGGTCCCTGGCTATGGGGGGGCTGCGCCGCGAGGACGTGGAGTACACCGTCTCCACCGGTTACGGCCGACGTGTGGCCTCCACCGCCGACAGCACCGTCAGCGAGATCTCCGCCAACGCGGCGGGGACACGGTGGGTCGGCCGGGAGATGGGCGTGCGCACCATCATCGACATCGGGGGCCAGGACACCAAGGTCATCGCCCTGGACGACGACCTCCAGATATCCAACTTCCAGATGAACGACAAGTGCGCCGCGGGGACGGGCCGCTTCCTGGAGGTGCTGGCCAGGGTCCTCGAGATCCCCCTCGATGAGCTGGGCCCGGTCTCCCTCACGTCAGAAGACCCGGTGACCATCACCACCACCTGCCTGGTGTTCGCCAAGTCCGAGGTGGCGACCCTCATCACCGAGGGCCACACCAAGGCGGACATCGTGGCGGGCATCCACAAGGCCGTGGCACGTCGGCTCGCGTCCATGGCGAAGAAGGTCGGGGTGCGCGAGGTCGTCTTCTTCGACGGTGGTCCGGCCCGCAACATCGGCATGGTCCATGCCCTGGAGAAGGAGCTGGGTTTGAAGCTGGCGGTGCCGCCCACGCCCCAGATCGTCACCGCCACCGGAGCGGCGTTGCTGGCCCAGGATAGGCTGGCCCAAGACAAGGAAGTGAAGGCGTCGTGAGGGGCCTCGGTGGGTCTTCCCGCTCTCAGTCCCTCGCCTTCATGACGAAGTACACGACCACGACCACCACGATGAGCACCAGCACGATGGCCCCGATGAACACCGGGTTTCCAAGGAGGTTCTCGTCCGTCTCGTCCACCGAGTCGGAGAGCTGCAATTGGAAGGTCGCGGTGGCGTTGTCGGTCTCCTTGCCGTCGGACACCACCAGACGGACCTCGTAGTTGCCAGGCGCCGTGAAGGAGCGCTCCGCGCGGGCATTCGTGCCGATGGCGGCCCACTCGCCGTCCGATGGCCTCACGTACCACTCGAACATCAGCCTGTCACCCTCGGGATCGAAGGAGGTGCCCGACATGAAGAGGACCGTCTGGCCGGTCTTGAAGACCGTCCCGGGCTCGGGGGACGAGATGCCCGCCGTGGGGGCCATGTTGATTATGGTGATCTCCACCGACGTGGACACGTTGTGGCCATGACCGTCGTTCACCCACAGGGTGATGCTGTGGGAGCCCCGGGACAGGAGGGCGGTGAACACCGGTTCGCTGCCCAATGGTCCCTCCCTGTCGGAGACCCAGAAGTAGGTCAGGGGGTCCTCCAGGTCGTACGATTCCGAGGCGTTCAGCTCCACGGGGTCGAGGGACATGTACGAAGAATCGTGGACCGGCGAAGATATCATGGCCACAGGGGCCCTGTTGTCCATGACGTCTATCTCGACGGTCTTCGACCGGTTGTAGTTGCCGTCGTCCACCGATAGCGTTATGACGTGGTGGCCGACGCTGAGGAACCTGAGGAACTGCGGGCGCTCGGAGAGCAGGCCGTCGATATTGCTCCTCCAGAAGTACTCCAGGATGTCGGAGTCAGGGTCCGAGGTCCCTGCGGACTCGAAGCTCACGCGGGTGGTGGTGACGTAGGTCTCACCGTCGAAGGGGCTGGAGATGACCACGTCTGGCGGGAAGGTCTCGACGATCCTGATGGAGACCTCCCTGGAGACGTTGTCCCAGGAGTCGTCCACCCACACGGTGATGGTGTGCACGCCGGGTCCCAGCTTCTTCGATATCACGGCTTCGTAGCCGAGGATGCCATCCTTGTCCGACTCCCAGGTGAATGAAAGGTCGTGGTCCTCCGCATCGGAGCTGGCCGAGGCATCGAAGGCCACGGTCTGGTAGTCGAAGTACCTGGCGTCCTCCGCTGGCGTCGATATCCGCACCGTGGGCGGTATGTTCTCCCTCACGCTCAAGGACACTTCAGCCCATCTGCTGGGTCCGTTCCCGTCCTCGAAGGTGAGGGTCACCCGGTGGTCCCCGGGGGTCAGCACCTTGCTGAAGGACTCCTCGTTGGAGAGGAAGCCGTCGATGTCGTCGACCCAGGTAAGGGTCACGTCATCACCGTCCAGGTCCTCCACATCGATCGCCTGGAACTCTATTACAGCGCCGAAGCCGAAGAGCTGACCATCCTTAGGCATGCCGATGGCCCCGGTAGGCCTGCGGTTGATGTTGACGGATATGGAGACGTTGTTGTCCCGGGTACGGAACTCGCCCTTGGACGGGTAGACGACCCATACGTGGATCTCGTGGGGTCCCCTCTCGAGGGGGCGGAACTCGAGGCTGGTGAACGCGCTGCCGAGGGCGGGCATGTCCACCGTGGACTGGTTGAGCAGCACCCTGTCCGCCTTGGGCCCGTCGTAGAGGCGGACCTGGGCACCGGACACGGCCACAAGGCCCTCGTTCGCCACCGTCACATTGACGGTGAAGCCCATCACCTTGGCGGGGTCGCCCTCCCAGATGGGGTCGGCGGTCACCATGTCATCCTCAACGATCAGATTGTAGTTGGTCAATCCCGCGTGCAGGGCCAGCATCGCCCACTGGGTCGAGAGTATGCGGGTGGTCACGATGTCCAGACCGGGCTGGGCGTCCCAGCTCCCGTCGGTCCTCTGATGGTCGATGAGCCATTTCACGCCACCCCCGCCCTCGGTCACGGGACCGACGGGCAGGAGGCCCAGGGATGCCACGGCGGTGTCGCCGATGGGGTCCTTGTCGCGGGGGCAGGCGAAGGACCCGTCGGGGTTCTGCTGCCCCATGACCCAGTTGGCCAGGTTGGAGGCCTCCGTGGGGCGGCCCAATGCGATGAGGGCCGGGATCATCAGGGCGTGCTTCGTCTCGTTGGGCCCGTCCTGGTTGGGAAGGTCGTTGTTGTCGTCGAATGAGCCGTCGTCGTTCTTGTTCGACTGCACGTAGCGGGTGAACTCGTTCTGGTCCCGGTAGAGGTTGGGAACGCTCCGGCCTCCGACGGAGATGACCTGGAGCATCAGGGCGTGGTCCGAAATGGAGGCCCGGCCTCCCTGGGTCCAGGTCCCGTTGTTGGCCAGGGTCACGAACTTGACAAGGCCCTTCCGGGGGTACTCATCGTAGTAGAAGTGGTTGCCCACCATGCGGTCCAGGAGCAGTGCCCCGTTCTGGTACTTGCCCTCGCCCGTCTCCTCGTACAGCTCGGCCATGAGCCACATGCCCTGGAGGCTCTCCCACAGATCGAACCTGAGGGTCCCGGTGAAGCTGGCCTGGTACGCGTCGTCCACCTTGCCCGGCTGGGCATCGGGGAACCCGCCACCGGCCTCGGTGACCTGGACGCCCGTCCTGTAGACCACGTACGACGCGGCAGCCTCCGCGCTGGCTATCACAAGGTCTCCGCACGCCTCGGCCCGGTCCAGGTACGCCTGGGTGCCGGTCACCTGGTAGGCTCTGAGCAGCGCCATTCCGTGGAGGCTGATGCGGCCCCCGCTCTCTGGCTCCCAGGCGGGAGAGCCGCCGGGTGGGGATAGCTGACCGTCGGTGCCGGTGACCGTGAGGGTCCAGTCGGCGGCATCGGTCATGGCCTCTCCCATGGCGGCCTCGGTGGGTGCCTGCATGGGCGAGGGGTCCGCCGAGGCGGGCCCCAGGGCGCCCAGGGCCATCACGAGGACGGCAAGGGCGGAGAGCAACTTAATAGAACGGGTCTTCATTCGACCACCCTGAACGTGGCGGACACTGCCGAGGGACGATATAAGGGTTCGCATTTACTGGACCACCTGGCGACCCCCTACTTGGAGGGCCTCGACGACCTCGATCTCGGAAGCGCCGTCCTCGACCCCCACGGACAGTCATTCCGCTTCGGGCATCGGGCGCAGGTCACGTACCTGGCCTTGAGGGGGACCCCGACGAAGGCGACGCCGATGAAGACGATGACCGCCATCCAGGGCACCTCCATTCCCGCCAGCAGCATGTAGGCCACCGCCGCCAGGGGGATGAACCACATGGGAGCTACGGCGGTGACGTTGAGACGGAACACCTCCCGGAACCGGTCCGGGTCGCCCTTGTCCGTCAGCCTGGCCGAGACCAGGCCGTAGCCGGAGGGACAGCTGGACCTGCCGTAGAGCAGGCAGTTCGGGCACACCCTCAAGATGATCCACATGGGCCCCAATATGGCAGCGGCCATCTGCACCACGGCGAGGGTCCAGTGGACCTGCCAGCATATCCAGGCGCCGATGACGCCGGTGGCGATGTAGGGCGAGTTGTCCATCAGGTAGGAGCCGAAGCTGTGCCCGTTGCGACCCTTCCTCGCTGCCTTGCCGTTGGCTTCAACGGCCCCATCCGCGCCGCCCTCTACCATCCGAGCCCATCACCATTCCGGTCAGATGTACCTGTCGCAGTCCCAGCAGTAGGGGGCGCCGAAGTCGGTGTCGTGGTCCAGGGGGGCGCCGCACGTGGGGCAGTCCAGTAGACGACCCTTCGGGTCGGTGGGGGTGGTCTTTCCGGTCGGGGGCCTTTTCGTCGTTGCGGGCACGGTCTGCGGGCCGGGCTTGGACGGGGCGGCAGGCATTCGCTCGGCCAAGGCCGAGCGGGTGGTCGCCTTCGGGGCCGCGCTGGTCTCGTCCTCCCACGGGACCTCGTCGTCGTCGTCGGAACCGCTGCGCATGATCATCCAACCGACCAGGAGCAGGGCCAGGAGTACGACCACGCCTACGAGTATGTAGTTGAGGTCGAGGCCCTCATCGTCGCCCCCGCCGTTGGAGGGAGTGACGGGCACGTCCTTCTTGATCTGGAAGGGACCGGCGACCTTCTGGGTCTCGTACCGGTCCTCGGTGTTGGTCTCCCAGGCGAAGATCCAGGCCTCCAGGTCCACGCCCCGGGGGAAGTTGTAGTTGGTGGCGTTGAAGGTGACGTTGTTCGTCCCGTAGGGCAGGTTGCCCTTCCGGGCGAGGAACACCTGCCCGTCGTCCACCTTGTAGATCTCCACCTTGAACATGATGTTGTCGTTGTTGGCGTCGTAGGTGTCCCAACGGATCACCAGCATGTCCATCTCCAGCATGACGGTGGAGCCCATGGTGGGCGCCAGCACGGTGACCTGTGGTGCTGAGTTCTGCTCGAGGATGGTGACGGTGACCTCGTCGGGTTCGGACCACTGGCCGGCCTCGTCCTGCACCTCGAGGGAGAAGATGTACATCCCTGGCTCGGGTGGCGAGAAAGAGGCCACCATCTGGTCGGCGTTGACCAGGCCTGGTACGTTCGGGCGGCTCGTGCATTTCCAGAGCCACGTCACGATGTCGCCCTCGTAGTCGTACGACCCGTCGCCGTTGAGCTCCACGGAGGCCCCGATGCGGGCCTGCATGTCTCCGCCGGCGTCCGCCTCCGGATGCTGGTCGATGGGATTGACCTCCACGGTCCACTCCGTCACCTGCGAGGGGGCGCCCTCGTCGTCCCAGACCACCAGGCGGAAGACGTAGGTGTCCGCCGCTGGGGCCATGAACGTCATGGTCTCGTTCTCGATGCCGGTGATGTTGAGCTCCGAGTGGGAGGTGCAGTTCCACTTCCACTCCACCACTTCGCCGTCCTCGTCGGTGGAGGTCTCGGCGGACAGCGTGTAGTTGATGCCAGGCAGACCTAGACTGGGCCCGGTCACGTTGGCCACGGGGTTGATGTTGACGCGGACGGTGACGGTGTGGTAGGCGGGCTCATCACACTCCGTACCCAGGTTGTCGACGACGGTGAGGGTGAAGGTGTAGTCGCCCGTCTCCGTCACGGTGAACGCGATGAAGCTGGTGTTCTGGCCGGTGAACTCGAGGGTGGGATGGCTGATGCATCGCCAGTCGAAGGTGACTATCACGCCGTCCCTGTCGCTGGAACGGGAGCCGTCCAGGGCCACGTCGTCATTGGGCCGCACCTTGTCGGTGGGCCCGTCGATGAAGGCCTCGGGCGGACTGTTCTGGGGCGCCAGCGTCACCTGGATGGTGACGGTGTCCTCGGCCACGCACCAGGTCTCGTTGTCGTCCAGGACGGCAAGGGTGAAGACGTAGTCGCCGGGGTCCGCGGGGCGGAACTCGACGGTGGTGGTGTTCTGCCCGGTGAAGGACAGGGTGGGGTGGCTGGTGCAGTTCCACACGTACTCCACGATGGCCCCGTCGTCGTCGGAGGACGGAGAGCCGTCCAGGGTGACGTCGTCGCCCACGTAGGCGCTGCGGACGGCCGCACCGGCGATGTCCGCCACAGGGGGCACGTTCACGTCCTTCGCCTGCACGGTGACGGTGACGGAGGCCTCCGTCGACCACGCTCCGCGGTCGTCCTGCACCCTCAGGGTGAAGGTGTACTCCACGGTGAGCACCGGGGTGAAGGAGGCCTCCACGGTGTCGGAGCCGGTGATGGGTAGGGACGGATGGCTGGTGCAGTTCCAGTCCCATGCGACGATGGTGCCGTCGCTGTCGTACGAGCTGGACCCGTTGAGGGTCGCCACCTCGAGCACGGTGGTCACGAAGTCGTTCGGGGCCACGGCCACGGGAGGCACGTTGGCGGGCAGGGTGACGTTGACCATCACGGTGTCCACCTCGGACCAGGTCAGGTTGTCGTCCCGGACCTTCAGCTCGATGTGGTACTCGCCCGTGGTGGTCGGCGCCACGAAGGAGACCACCGGCAGGGTGGAGCCGATCAGGGTGACCACAGAGGGGTTGCCGACCGACGCGTTCCACTGCCAAGCGGCGATGACGCCATCGGTGTCGTAGGAGTCAGAGGCGTTCAGCTCGACGACCACGCCCACGATGACCACCTGGTCATCGCCCGCGTCGGCGACGGGGGCGTCGTTCGGCTTGTTCACATCCAGCTTGACGAAGACCTCTGGGGACCATTTGCCATCGGTGTCCTTGACATTCAGGGACAATCGGTACACTCCCGCCTTGTCGGGGGTGAAGCTGGGTTGAGAATCGTCGTCGCCAGGGCTCATGGATGCGTCGGTGATGGCCGACGTCCCGGGGACGACGGTGAAGTTCCAGTCGTAGGTGAGCTTGGTCCCGGTGGAGTCGCCGGTGGGTGCGTCCTGGGGATCGCTGCTGTTCCGGCCGTCCAGCTGCACAGCATCGCCGAGCCACGAGGTGGTCTCGTTCACGGTGGTGTCGTACCAGGCGGCCTCAGCCGTGGGGTCTGAGTCGGACAGCACCGAGCCCTTCCAGGCGTAGAGGCCGCCAGGGGAGCTGCCATCATCCCACATGGCGCCACCAACATCGAGGACGCCGTCGTTGTTGAAATCGCCCACCGCGGCGCCGTAGTACTTCCCCGAGGTGGGAAGGGACACCGAGGCCTTGGTCCAGGACTGGCCAGTACCGGCACCGCCGTTGCCCAGGTAGGCGACCACGCCGCCGCCATCGATAGCCACCACGATGTCCAGGTCGCCGTCCTTGTCCAGGTCCGCCAGGTTCATCTGGTGGTGGCGGCTGGAGGTGGCCAGATTGGTGCTGGCCGCGGTCCAGGTGAAGCTGGTGCCGGTGGCGCCCCCGCTGTTGCCCAGGTAGCACCTGAGACCGCTGCTGCGGCTGTACACGATGTCCATATCGCCATCCTTGTCCACGTCGCCCACGGCGACGCCGAAGGACTGGCTGCTGTCGGAAGGCATGGAGGTAGCACGAGAGGTCCAGGTGCCCGCGCCGTTGCCGGTGAAGAGACGCACCGCGGGGCTGGACGAGGTGTAGTCGGTGACCATGATGTCCAGGTCTCCGTCCTTGTTCATGTCGGCCACGGCGACGCCGGTGTACTCGCCGGAGGTGAGAAGGCCGGTGTTCTTGGCGGTCCAGGAGAAGGTCCCTCCGGACCCGCCGTTCCCGACCCAGCACTTGATGCCGTTGCTGCGCATGCCGGCAACGATGTCCAGGTCGCCGTCGTCGTTGATGTCGGCCAGGACCACCTGGTCGTAGTACATGGTGGTGTCGGGACCGGTGACCTCGTCCCAGTCGATCTTGCCGCCGGAGGTACCGTTGTTCACGTAGACCCGGCAGCCCTTGATTGCGCTGCCCGACCAGCTCTCACCGCCGGCGACGATGTCAAGGTCGCCGTCGCCGTCGATATCGCCGGCATCCAGACCGGCGAAGTGGCCGGTGGTGGGCAGGCCGGTGGAATTGGCCTCCCAGCTGCTGCTGCTGATCTTCCAGGTGTATACATGAATGCCGAACGCGTCCTTGGTCCCGCCCCACTGGCCTGTGCCAGCGACTATGTCGTCGTAGCCGTCGTCGTTGACGTCGGCGAACTTCATGAAGTAGTAATCACCATCGGTGGGCAGACCCGTCTTGGACGCGGTGTAGTTCTGTAGCGTGCCCGCCACTGGATCGATGTCCCAGGTACCCTGGCCACCCTCGTCCTCTATGGCGACCAGCAGGGAACCGGTCGCCAGGAACGCGACCATGAAAAGGACAATCAACTTGCCTGCTTGCTCAGAGCTCATATGGACCCTCACCTTGGCAACGGTGCCAGGACTATTATTGCACACCATCCGGGGGACCTTTTATAAAGGTTCGGCCTTAAGCTACCTGTTTGAGAAGCAGCCGATGGGAACAATAGGGGGTGCCAGGGGGTCCTCTCAAGGCCTTCCGCAAAACCTTTTCTTCCAGGGCACCGTTCCCCCCTCAAGAGGTGTGGATATGAAGCAGGCTGTGCTATCGAACGACGCCCCGGCCCCCATCGGGCCATACTCCCAGGCGGTCCGCGTAGGCGACTGGCTATTCCTTTCTGGCTCCCTGGGCCTGGACCCGGCCACGGGGGAGTTCGTGCCTGGGGACGCGGCGGCCCAGGCCAGGAAGGCCCTGGAGAACATGGTGGCCGTGCTGGCTGCTGCCGGCGCCACCACGGACCACGTGGTCAAGACCACCGTCTTCATGGCGGACATGAACGACTTTCTCGCCGTCAACGCCGTTTACGGCGAGTTCTTCACCGGCGTCCCGCCAGCCAGGTCAGCCGTCCAGGTCGCCAGGCTTCCGAAGGACGCCTTCGTCGAGATCGAGGCCGTGGCGTACCTGGGGTGACAAGTCGTGGCGGTTGAAGTAGCCAGGTGAGATGAATGGGAAAGGGTGCCAAGGCCAAGAATGCCAGAAGGCCATATCATGATAGAAGATTGGTCGCAGTCGTGATAACCTCGTTCGTGTTGGTCCTGGTGGTCGGACTGGGGCTCCTGATGACAACTCCGACAACAGAGGCGGACGAATCCTATCAAGGCACCGTCGGATATCACGACGGCTTTACCGTGAAGATCCCAGAGGATGCCGACAGCCTCACGCTCCGTATCGAGATCGATTCAGAGCAGGCCCTGGACTTGTATCTGGTCAACGAAGACCAGCTATTGCTGATGTTCGAAGGGCCATACGACGAGGGTGACTACTACATGTACCACGCCATGGTGAACAAGTCCGAGATCGTCTGGGACCTGAAGAAGGAGGACTGGGAGGACACCAGCCTCCGTGTCATCGTCGACAATTCGGACCTGGGGGTAGTGCCATGGTCGCCCAACGATGTGCCGTACACCCTCCGGATAACCACAGTGTCCCGCTCCAGCGTGTCCGAACATCCGCTCCTCTATATCTTATTCATCGTCATCGTGGCAAGTCTCGTTGTGTGCGGTCTTGAGTACAGCAGGTTCCGAAAAGGGGAATCTCAAGATACGTAGGCCATCGAGGATTGCCATCAAAGGAGGGAGACAACACTTTGGCACCTTCACCCGTGGGCCACCACGCTGTCCCAGGCTTCCATGACGTCATGGAAGTCCTCGAAGAGGATGAAGGGCTTGCCCTCCTCCTCCAGCTTCCTGGCCAGCAGGTCGCGGGCGAAGACTATGTTGGCCTCGCCTGCGGGGCATACGTCCGTCCGGCCGTTGCCGAGGAAGACCACGTAGTTCCCGTCCGCGCGCAGGGCCTTGACCAGTCCCGACTTGCAGTTGCCGCACTCATCGCACTCCAGGCCAGGATGGGGATAGTGGGGGACCAGCTCGCCCGCGGCGTTCCGCGTCGCCTCGTTGTAGAACAGGCTGACGTACTCCACGTTGTTCACCTCGAGGACCGGGTCGATGTAGAGGTCAAGACCCTCGGAGGCTAGGGCGACGGGGTATCCGAGGCCTCGCAGGTGGCTGATGAACTCCAGGAACCCGGGTCGGAGGCGGACGTGCTGGCGGGCGAACTCGCGGATCTCCTCGTCGGTGGCGTCGATCATCGCGAACTGGCGGGCGATGACCTCCTTGGCCGTCAGCTCCCCGGCGGCGTACCGCGGGTCCAGGTCCCTCCAGCCAGGCTTGCCGTACCTCTCGAGGAGCATGTACGACACCGCCCTCTCCGTGACGGTGCCATCGAAGTCCACAACGACGGCGACATCCATGGGATCGTTTGAGAAGTGACCCGGTGCCTATTAAGGTTGCCTAGCAGAGACGTCTCGACTCAGGAGGAATCATAATCTGGGAGGACCCCGTATCAGAGGGCTAGGGAGGAATTGGTATGCAAACCACCACCATCGTCCAGGAGATAGAGCTGCCCGGGACCCCCCACCAGGTCTACGAGGCGTACATCGACGAGGCCAAGCATGCCGCCTTCACCTGCTACTCCACCGCGATCGACAGGGTGGTGGGCGGTCAGATGAGGGCAGGGGGCGAGTACATCCACGGCGAGTTCGTGGAGCTGGTCCCCGACGAGCGCATCGTCCAGACCTGGCACGCCGCCGACTTCCCGGAGGGGCACTACTCCAGATTGGAGATCGACCTGGAGGAGACCGACAACGGGACCCTCCTGCGCATGACCCACAAGGCCGTCCCCGAGGACCTCAGGGCCGAGATCGACGAGGGCTGGCGACGCCACTACTGGGACCCCCTCCGGACCTACCTGGGAGAGCACTGAGGCCCGTTGCGTCCATCGTCCGCCTCCGGCCAACCAGGAAGCCAAGGTTTTTCATCGAGGAGGGCCGATGGGCCCTCGAGGTAGCCCCCTTGGATGCCAAGACCCCCCTCCGGACCGTTGTCATGACCCTCCTGGTCGTCGTGGTCATGGTATCGGGCTGCATCTCGTCCGACGACGGTCCGCTCGAGGTCGGGGACATGAGGACCGAGACCACCTTCCTGGAGCTGGGGCCGGCCAACAACGTCGAGGTCAACCTCGAGATCGGAATAGGCAACGTGGAGGTCAGGACCGACTCCCCCAGGCTGATGGACGCCACCTTCCGGTACAACGTGGACGAGTGGAAGCCCAGGATCAGCTACGTGGAGGAGGGGGAGGTCTGGAACCTGACCATGTTCCAGCCCAACACCGACAAGGCTACCGAGTCGGATGCCGAGAACGACTGGGAGGTCCGCTTCGGGACCTACGTCCCCATGGCCATGTACATCGGGATCGGCGCTGGCAACGGTGACATCAGGATCCACGACATGAACCTGGCGAGCCTCTCCGTGGGAGCCGGCTCGGGCAACCTGGACGTGGACCTCTCGGGTCCCTGGTCGGACCACCTGGTGGCAAGGATCGGCACCGGTGTGGGGGATGTGGACCTGGTCGTCCCCAGCGGCGTGGGCGTGCAGGTCACGGTGGAGCAGGGCGCCGGCACGGTGGTGGCCCCTGGCTTCACCCAGCAGGGCTCCAACTACAAGAACGACGCCTACGACACGGCCGAGGTGCTCATCCTCATCGCCGTCAGCATAGGCACTGGCAACCTGGTCATCCTGGAGACGCCCTGAGGGCCGGACCGGGGGCGGGGGACCTCAGTTCCGTACCAGCACCAGCAGCATCTTGAAGGGCTTGTGGGCCCGCAGCGCGTGAGGATGGTCGGCGGGCATGATTATCATCTCGCCGGCCTTCACCATGTGGAGTTGGCCGTCGATGAACACCTCGGCCTCGCCATCCACCACGTTGACCATCGCATCGAAGGGCGCGGTGTGCTCGGACAGGCCCTGCCCCTCGTCGAAGGAGAACAGGGTCACGGTTCCCGTGGGCTTGTCTATCAACGTCCTGGATACCACTGACCCGTCCCGGTAATCAACGAGTTCGCTTAGGCCCAGGGCCTTTGCTTTCAGTTCATCGTCCGTGTCTGCCATGCATACCCCTCCATGTATCGTCTGGACCACCGTGGGTGACATTGAAAAAGGTTTGCCCTGCCCTGTTCAATCGAGCGATCGACAAGCGTTCGATGCGACACCACGGGAGCCTTGGTTCCCAAGTCCCGGATTGAACAGATAAGGGATCCTGGTCAATGCATTTGCGAACCTGGTAGGTCTGCCTCTCGCAGAAGGAAGGGCGGCGGGCCTCCCACCCGAGGGCCCGTCATCCTCCTCTGTGGCCCTCCCAACGTACCCTTTGCAGCCTCGGCCTTGTTATCGAAGGAGAATGGTGCGAGGGGAGGGATTTGAACCCACGAACCGCTAGGGACGGGATCTTGAGTCCCGCGCCTTTGACCAAGCTGGGCTACCCTCGCGCAGGCCTTGGAAGGGACGGTTCGGCTGATAAGCCTTTCCGCGGGAGGCGGTAGAAAAGGATTTCCGATATAGCCGCCATGGGGACCGACGATGGACGCTGAGGGCGATGTCCCGGATGAGCCTACGGGGCCGGAGTTCGTGGTGGTCCTGGCAGGACCCAAGACCCCGGGGAACGTGGGTGCTGTCGCGCGGGTGATGGCCAACTTCGGTGTGGACGAGCTGCGCATCGTCGAGGGCGTGCCCTACGACGTGGACACCTACAAGCGGGCCCTCCACGCCCGCCCCATCCTGGAGAACGCACAGCACTTCGACGACTTCAAGTCGGCGCTGGACGGCCTCGACTTCACCGCCGCCACCACGGGGGTGACCAACCTCAACGACAAGCGCCACCTGCGCAACCCCTTCACCCCCCGCACCCTGACGGAGAGGATCTCGGGCATGGAGGGGAAGGTGGGCCTGGTCTTCGGCCGGGAGGACTACGGCCTTTTCAACATCGAGCTGGCCATCTGCGACGTGGTGGTGAGCGTTCCCACCTCCCCCGAGTACCCCGTCATGAACCTGTCCCACGCCGTGGCGGTGCTCCTCTACGAGATGAGGCGCGACCACATCCTGCCCCATGACACCATCAAGGCCTCCGAGTTCGAGCGGGACAGGCTGCTGGCCGCCTACGACGAGCTGCTGGAGGTCACCGAGTATCCCCCCCACAAGGTGGAGGCCACCAGGGTGATGCTCCGGCGCATCATAGGGAGGAGCACGCTGTCCGAGTGGGAGTTCCACACCATGATGGGCATCGTGTCCCGGGCGACCAAGCGCATCAGGCGCCTGGAGGGGAAGAAGGGCAAGCCCTGGAACGAGGAACAGGGGTAAAATCCGAGAGGCGGACTATCCTTCAGTACCAAGGATCGCCTCAAGTCCTTCGACGACTGGAGGGATGTCCTCGGTGACGGTCTTCCAGATGATCTCCTTCTCCAGGTCGTTGTAGCCGTGGATGAGACGGTTCCTCGTCGAGATCAAAATGCTCCAGGGGGTCTCGGGATGTTCATCCTTGAAGTCCGTCGAGACCCTGTTCGCTGCCTCGCCCATTATCTCGATGAGGTGGACCACAGCATAGAACAGCATCCGATCGGTATCCAGGTCCTCTCTTCGCCTTCCTTTGGTGAAGGTGATTAGGTCCCGACCCGCATCGACCATATGTCGAACGCGCACGATGTCATGATGCGGCATATACGACCTCCGAGCTGCTGACAACTTCGTCCCTGAAGTATCGGCTAAGGTCTCCTGGCGTCCTCAGGTCAATGGTCCTGCCACCCAGGAGACCTGACAACTCCCGTTCCATCCGAACTATACCGAACAGGCTCGGGAGGTGACCTTCCTCGAACTCGACCAACAGGTCGATATCGCTATCCTCCTTCATCTCGTCCCGGAGTGCGGACCCGAAGAGGGACAGTTGCCTGATGTGATGCGCTTTGCAGAAGGCAACGATCCTGTCGTCCATCAACTGCCGCTTGATACTTGAGTTCATGATCGGGCTCCGTACCGTCTGGTACATCTATGGAAGAGACCGTTTAATACGTTTCGCTCGGGGTGCGTGGAAGTGCTGGACCCCTCGATCATTGACTAGGCGCCCTCCTCGATCCACTGGGGGATGCCGCGGCCCGCGAGCACGCCCGTCGCCGACGCGTTGACCAGGTCACGGGAGAGGCCGGGGCCGTCGCCGGCCGCGAAGAGGCCCGGCACGTTGGTCATCAGCCTCCTGTCCACGTCCAGCGCCATCGCGTAGAGCTTGAGCTCGGGGGCGTAGAGCAACGTGGAATCCGAGTCCACGCCCGGGATGACGCCAGCCAGCTTCCGCAGCGACTCCTTGATGTCCACCAGGATCCTGTGGGGGAGGGCCATGGAGATGTCCCCCGGGGTCACGTCGGTCAGGGTGGGCACCACGTGGTTCCGGCCCAGGCGTGACCAGGTGGTCCGCTGTCCCCGGTTGAGGTCCCCCAGCCTCTGGACGATGGGCTTGCCGCCGCCGATGGTGGTGGCCAGCTTGGCCACCGAGGTGGCGTATTCCGTGGTGTTCTCCACGGGCTCGGTCAGGGCGATCCTGACCAGGAGGGCGAAGTTGGTGTTGGGCGAGGTCTGGTCCCTCATCGAGTGGCCGTTCACGCCCACGAAGTCCTTGTACTGCTCGGACACCACGAACCCCTTCCTGTTGGCGCAGAAGGTGCGGACGAAGTCGTCGTAGGTGTCGGACCGGATGTGGAACTTGGGGTCGCGGTTCACCGCGGTGATGGGGTCCATGATTATGTTGGGCACCTCGATCCGGAGGCCGATGTCGACGGGGGCGAAGTGGCCGTTGACGGCGTGCCTCACCACCAGATCGTCCAGCCAGCTGGAGCCCACGCGGCCGATGGCCAGGAGCACCGCCCTGGCCCTGATCTCCTCTCCGCCCTCCAGGACGACGCCCTTGCACCTCCTCTCCTCGACGATGATGTCCTCGACCACCGTCTCCAGGAGGAACTCGATGCCCCTCTCCCGGAGGTCCTTCTCGAAGTCGTAGATGAGCCGCTGGCTGTAGTCGGAGCCGATGTGCCTCTGGTTGATGTCGATGAAGCGGACGTCGTTCTCCGCGGCCCTGCGCATCAGGCCCTCCACCACCTCGGGGTCGGGCCTCTCGGCGATGGGGGGCGCGCCGTACTCGACCCATATGTCGTCGACGTACCTGACCAGGTCCCAGGCGGCCGTATCGTCCTTGGTCAGCTCCCTCAGGTCGCCGCCGATGTCGGGCCGCAGGTTCAGCGTCCCGTCGGAGAAGGTCCCGGCGCCCCCGACCCCGTGCATCACGTTGCAGGTCTCGCACTTGTGGCAGACCCCGTCGATCTCCATCGGGCAGTTGCGCTGGCGGGCGGCCTTGCCCTCGTCGATGAGCAGGATGCTACCGATTCCACCGTCGCGGAGCTCCCGCGCCGCGAACATTCCGGCGGGCCCAGAGCCCACTATGACCACGTCGTACGCGTCCGCCAAGGACGTCACCGTGACCGTAACGGTGCCACCGGGATAAAGGGTTACTCCTCATCGAAGGCGTCGTCGTCGATGACGGTGGGCTTGCCCATGGTGGGCAGCACGAAGAACAGAATGATCAACAGGAGGAGCACCCCGATGATGACCCAGTACATGGCTCCTGGGAACCATGTCTCCTCGGGCTCGACCACCTCGACGGCGATCGGCACCGGAGGCGCGGTCGACGATATCACCACGCCAGACCAGACCTTGCCTGGTGCCACGTCCCCGTCCACGGAGATGGTGAGGCCCAGGGCACCCTCCTCCCCGGCCGGGATGGTGACGCCCTGCTCGTCGACGTCGGCGACCACACCGTCCACCGCATGGATGATGAACATGGCACCGACAGCGGGAGCCTCGCCGGAGGTCTCCACCAGGTCGATGGTGACCACCTTGGTCTCGCCCCTGGGAAGTTCGATCCCGGCCTCGCCCCGGGTCTCCAGCACGGGACCCTCGTCGAAGCCCACGATGGAGATGGCGAAGGGACCGGCGAAGCCGCTGGAGGCCACCATGGCACTGGCGCCGCCAGCGCCCAGCACCAGGGTCTCCATGGACCCGGAGGTCCTGCCCTCTCCCCAGGCGCCTGTGGCGGAGACGGTGGCAGTGTCGCCGTCCTGGCCCTCGACCCTGACCCAGACCTTGCGGAAGGTCTCGGGGTCGGTGCACGTCAGGGTCCTGTCGGTGACGGTCAGGCCGAGGGAGACGTCGGAGGCCATCTCCCGGCCCATGGTGTCGATGAACCCGACGGTATCTCCACCCGTCACCTCGATGGTCAGCTCCGGGTCGGGAGCCGTCATGTACCCCGCCTGCATGGTCAGGAGGGCGTAGACGCCCGCCAGCTCGGGCTCCTCCTCCCGCCAACCGGTCTGGGGATTGCCCGGCCAGCTGCCGTCGGGCCGCTGACGGTCCAGGAAGAACGTCGCCATCTCGGGTCTCCAGTCGTGCAGCTTGCCGGAGCCATCGACCGTCCAGTCGTTGGGCGACATCGCGAGTGCCCGGGCCAGGGTCCATAGATAGTAGTAGTGGCCCACGCCGGCGAGCCTGGGGTTGTACCGGGTGGTGTACTCCATGTCCAACCATTCCCGGGCCGCGGCCACCTCGGACTGTCGCGGGTCGTCCCCGCACAGGAGGTAGGAGTAGAGGCCGGCGGCGGTCATGGACCCGTAGGACTCGAACATGTGCTCGCCGAGTTCGGTCCGGCTCCTGTACCCGTTGTAGACGAAGCCCCCGTCACCGTGGCTGGGAAGGGAGGTGTTGTGGGCCCAGTCCAGCGGGTTGGTGTCCGGCCAGTTCTGGCAGTAGGTCATGAACCTGGACGCGTTGTCCCAGGTCTCCTGGGAGATGTTCACGAAATCGGCGTAAAGGTCCGCCGCCTGCAGGCCCAGGAGGGCGAACTGGGAGTTGCTCGCGTCTGGCAGACCCACGTAGTTGGGCCAGCCGCCAAGGAACCATTCCTCCTTGGCCGGGTACATGTCGTGGCCGTTGAACTGCAGGAATTGAAGGAAGTCCGTCATGCCCGAGACCCGTTCCTCGTCCTGGGGGTCGCCCACGGCGCTCATAGCCATCAGCGAGAGCGCGGTGTCGTAGTTGAGGAAGTCAGACGCCATTGAACCGTTGCCAGGGGCGTAGAAGTGCCGCATGAACTCCAGGCCCTTCTGCACGGACTGGTTGGTGTGGTCGTACCCGGCGTTGGCGAAGCACGTGACGATGAATGCGGTCTCCCCGACGGAGTTCCTCCAGCTGCCGTCGTAGCCCTGGTTCTTGGAGTACCAGTCCAGGGCCATGAGAACGGAATCCTGCACATCGATGGGGTCCACATCGGGCGACGCGGGCGGGACCGTCTCGTCCGCCACGGCACCGGGGATCACGGCGGCGAGGGGGACCAGCAGAAGGACCGCCACCATCACGAGCGGAACGGACGTCGACATCTCGGAACTCATCCAGAACACCTCACTTGCGCTGACAGCGCCTTGAACTCTGCTCCTGCTTAATACCAGATTGGTACTTGTCTTTATCGTCGAGCCAACGGGGGATCGCCCGGGAGAGGGCCGCGACGACCACGATGGTGATGAGGACGATGGGGACCTGGAGACCGGGGACGAGGCCGGTCTCGGGCTCGACCACCTCTATTTCGAGGTTGTGCACCGTCTGCCCGCCGTCGTCGTCCCGGACGATGCAGGTGATGTTGAAGGTGCCCGCCTTTTCGTACCTGTGCCATGCCTGGGAACCCGTCTCCTCGAAGACCATCCCATCCCTGGCATCGAAGTCCCAGCCGTAGGAGACGACCACGCCGTCGGTGTCGTTGGCGATGCAGGAGAGGACCACCTTCTCGCCCACCTCGACCCTCCCAGGTACCCTGACCTCCTCGATGACGGGGGCCAGGTTCACCACCTCGACGGTGGTCTTGTTGATGTCGAACTGGCCCATGACGTCCGTCACCGTCAGGGTCACGACGAAGGTGCCCAGGGTCGTGTACTGGTGGGACACCACCATGGTGTCGGCGGTGCTGCCGTCGCCCAGGTCCCAGGAGTAGTTCTCGATGCCATTGTCGTCGGTGGAGCCATCGGCGGACAGCCCCACGGGCTCGAGCCGGTCGGCAACGATGTGGGTCGAGGGGGCGATCGTCGCCGAGGGCGGGTCGTCCCGCTCCAGCACCCTGACCTGGCACGTGTCCGTGTCCTCAAGCTGGCCGTCGGAGACCCGGAGGGTGACCGTGAACGTCCCCGCAGAGAGGAACACGTGCTCGATGTACAGGCCGTGGCCGGTGTCCGAACCGTCCCCGAGGTCCCACTCGTACGAGAGCACGCCCTCGCCTACGTAGACGGTTCCCGTGGCGTCCAGGTAGGTGGTCCTGTCCACGACCGTCCGGATGTCGGGCCCAGCATCGGCATCCAGGGTGCCCGGCGGGTAGGCCCGCACGCTCCTGGTGGCCTCGTTGTTGTGCTCCACCGTCTCGGCGATCCTGTTGTAGGGGTCCATCTCGACCCGGACCCAGTGCTCCCCCTCCCCCATCGTCACGTGGCCGACGTAGAGATAGGTCTCGCCTGCCGGGACGGGAGGAAGGTCCACGATGCCGAGGAGGCCGAAGTCGAAGGTGATGGTCATGTCCGTCCTACCCGCGTCCATGTCGCCGTGGTTGTGGACCAGCACGTGAATCTCCGCCTCCTCCCCCGCGATGACGGTGGGCGGCTCGAAGGAGATGTCCCTGGCGTACACCGCCATGTCGATCCCCTCGTACGGGAGGGTGGCCACCTTGAGGTACACCTCGGCGTTGCCCGACCTGAGGTCGGACCACACGACCCGGGGCTCGCCCCTGGGCGAGAGGCCGATGGCGGGCTCCCGGGAGTCGGCGAGGGATTCGGTGATCCTCACGGGGTCGCCCACCCGCTCGCCTCCCGGTTCGAGGGTGGCGTAGTGGAGGTCGTTGGCGCCGGAGATGCCCTGGGACCAGACCAGGTGGAGCCTGTCGTTCCCGTCCGCGGCGATGCACACGTCCCGGGCGGCCTGGCCCATATCGCCACTGACCACCATGGGGTCGGTCATCGTGCGGCCGCTGCGGTCCAGCTGGGCGTACATCACCCGCTCCCGCGGGCCAACGCCCTCGGGCCAGACCAGGTGCACGTCGTCGGAGAGGTCGAGGGCCATGTCCGGGAAGCCCAGGCTTCCCCGGGAGGTCGCCACCAGGCGGTCCCTCACGAGCACCTCGCCGTCCGTCGATATCTTGGTGTAGTGGAGCTCGGTGTTCCACTGCATCTGGGAGGCGGGGGCGATGCCGTTCCAGGCTATGTGGAGGTCGCCCCGGGAGTCCATCGCGATGGCGCTCTCCTGCTCGGTGAGGGCCTGGACGAGGGGTGTGTCCTCCACCACCTTGTTCCCCGACCGGTCCACCTGCATGTAGTAGAGCCAGGTGGTCCCGTCCCGACCGTCGAACCATACCAGGTGCAGGTGGTCCCTGTTGTCGAGCCAGACCGAGACCTCGGCGGAGTCGCCCCCAGCGTCGGTCAGCTTGGTGGGCCCCGCCTCTATGTTCCCCGAGGGGGAGGCCTTGGCGTACCACAGCTCCTGGTCCTCCAGGGCGGTCCATACGAAGATGATGTCTCCCGAGGAGTCCACCGCCACCGCCGGGTCCATGGAGGCGGCCAGGTCCTCGCCCAGCTGCTGCCGCTCCTTGACGATGGTGCCCGATTCGTCCAGCACCGCGAAGAAGACGGTGTACCGGCCCAGCAGGCGCTCGCGCCAAGCCACCACCAGCCCGCCGTCGGGGGCCAGGGCCACCGTGGGGTCGTCGCTGATCTCGGTGGAGTCGCTCAGGCGCAGGTCGATGCCCCAGATGAGCTCGGGTTCCCCTCCCTGGGCCACGGTGGACACCGGGAGCGCCGAGGCGACGAAGAGGAGCGCTATGAGGGCCGACAGTGATACTGCCGACCACGGTACCTGCCTGGGGCTCATCGCGATTGGAACCGGCTGGCACTCTATAAAGGCTTTGCCGATGAGGGTCTCCAGGTGACCACCTAGTGGTTGAAGTGCCGGATGCCCGAGAACACCATGGTCATGCCGTGCTCGTTGGCGGCGGCGATGACCTCGTCGTCGCGTATGGACCCGCCGGGCTCGATGACGGCGGCCACCCTCGCCTCCGCCGCGGCGT
The DNA here is from genome assembly GCA_965369625.1 of uncultured Thermoplasmata archaeon. Classification (GTDB taxonomy): domain Archaea; phylum Thermoplasmatota; class DTKX01; order DTKX01. The sequence goes on from CBDUQW010000050.1 coordinate 23,844, forward strand.
CGATGCCGTCGCGGAAGGGGAAGAAGGCGTCGGAGGCCATGCAGCTGCCCTCGATGGGCTTGCCCGCCTCGCGGGCCTTCATCACACCGATCATGGCCGAGTCGACCCGGGACATCTGGCCCGCGCCGATGCCGATGGTCTCCACCGAGTTGGCGTAGCATATGCAGTTGGACTTCACGTGCTTGCAGACCTTCATGGCGAACTTGAGACCAGCCATCTGCTCCTCCGTCGGCTCCAGGTCGGTAACGGTGCGGAGGTCGGGACCGAAGACCTTCAGGTTGCGGTCCTGGACCAGCATGCCGCCCACAACCTGCTTCATGGTGTACATCTGGTCGTGCTCCCCGTCAGGGGTGTCGATCTCCAGCACGCGGAGGTTCTTCTTGGACTTGAACACCTCCAGGGCCTCCTCTGAGTATCCGGGGGCTATGGATATCTCGTTGAAGGTGGCGCAGATCAACTCCGCCGTCTCGGCGTCGCAGGGCCGGTTCATCGAGATGACTCCGCCGAAGGCGGACTTGGGGTCGGTGGAGTGGGCCCGCCGGTAGGCCTGGCCAACGGTGTCGCCGATGCCCACGCCGCAGGGGTTGTTGTGCTTCATCACCACGGCCGCCAGGTCATCGAACTCGAGGACCAGCTTGAGGGCCGAGTCGGCGTCGAGGATGTTGTTGAATGACAGCTCCTTGCCCTGGTGCTGCCTCGCGTTGGCAAGGCAGGGCTCGATGACGCCGAACTCGGTGTAGAAGGCGGCGCCCTGGTGGGGGTTCTCGCCGTAGCGGAGGGACTGCCTCTTCTGTAGCCTCACCGTCAAGTACTGCGGGAAACTCCCGTCGGCCCCGGCCACGTTCCGCTCCATGTAGTTGGCGATGGCTGCGTCGTAGGCGGCGGTGTGGACGAAGGCCTTCATGGCCAGGTCCTTCCGGGTCGCGGCGCTGATGGCACCGTCGTTGCGACGCATCTCGTCGATGAACCCGGGGTAGTCCGCAGGGTCGCACAGCACGCTGGCCGAGCCGTGGTTCTTGGCCGCGGCCCGCACGAAGGTTGGTCCCCCGATGTCGATCTGCTCGACGCACTGGTCGAAGGGCGACCCCTTGGCCACCGTCGATTCGAAGGGGTAGAGGTTGATGGCCACCAGGCCGATGGTCCCCAGGCCCAGCTCGTCCATCTGGGACATGTGGGAATCCAGGTCCCTTCGGGCCAGGATGCCGGCGGCGATCTTCGGGTGCAGTGTCTTGACGCGTCCGTCCAGCACCTCGGGGAACCCGGTGTACTGCGACACCTCCGTCACCTCGATGCCCGCGTCCCCCAGGGCCCTGGCGGTGCCGCCGGTGGAGAGGATCTCCACGTCGTACTCCTTCAGGGCGCGTCCCAGGTCGACGACGCCAGTCTTGTCCGATACGCTGATCAGGGCCTTACCGATGTCCAGTAGGTCATTTCCCATTTCGTTCCCACCTATTTCAGAACACGACCTTGTCCAGTTCGCCCTTCTGGCGGGCGATGCTGATGTCCCGGGCCATGCGGCGTCCCGTGGACATGGGCTCGCCGAACATGAACTCGGTGTACTGTGATCCTAAGGGGTAGAGGTTGGACCCCGCCACGATGCGGGCGGAGAGCTCGAACACGTAGAACTCAAGGTCGTCAGTGAGCACCGTCTCGACGCAGAAGGGACCCACGATGCCCGGGTAGAACTTCTCCAGTGAGACGTCCACGATGTCGCGGCTCATCTCGAAGATCCGGGGCAGCATCGACTCGCGCAGCACCAGGGGCAGGTTGCCCGTGACGACGAAGGTGCGCTCGATCTCGGCCTTCGCCAGCTCGTAGCGGGAGAAGCCGAAGCGGTAGAGCTCGTCGATGTTCGACTCCACCCTCCTGTCGATGCCCAGCAATTCCACCCTGCCCTCGCCGGCCTTGTAGCCGTCGGTGTGGATGGGCGAGTAGAACATCTGGAAGTAGTACCGGGTGCCGACGATGAACTCCTGGACGGTGAACTCGTCCTTCTCCAACCCGGGGGTGTTGGCCACCACCTGCTGGAACTCCTCCTCGCTGGCGACGATGCGGAAGCCCTTGCCGCCCTTGGCGCCGGGCAGCTTCACGAAGCAGGGCTCCCTGATGTCCGAGGGCGACCTGAAGAGCCGGGGCATCTTGCAGTTGGCCTCGGTGAGCCACTCCCGCTCCTTGGTGCGGTCCGACTCCCAGTCCAGGACCTTGGGGTTCCCGTACATCGGGACCTCCAGCTGGTTGGCCACCGCCTCGGAGCCCACGTACTCCACCATGGACCCGTGGGGGATGAGGACCACGTTCCGCTCCATCAGCTCCTGCTGGAAGGAGGGCTTGAGCATCTCGGAGAAGTCCTCGACCACCATGAACTCGTCGGGGCGTCCCATGGTGAAGGACTCGTACATCTCCCGACGGTCCTCCTTGGTGATGCCGATGGTCGGGAAGCCCTCCTGCCTGGCTCCGTGGAATATCTGGAGGGCTGAGTGGGAACATATCGTGCCGATGGTGAGGCCTTCCGAGTCGTAGGCCGCGAGGTTCGGATTCGGGCTGATCTCCGGCACCATACGGGGGGAACGCCGACACTATATATCAGGATTGCGACAGTAGAGGTGGAGAGTTCAAATATGGGCCTTCGTAATATTTATTACGTATGAAGTCCACTTATGGTATGTCATGCCCTTCCAGGGGGTCGTAGAGGGAATCTACCAGGTCGGCGGAGCGGGACTATCGGGTCCCGGGGATTGCTGCGTGTACCTGGTGGATTCCGGGGACGGTGGTTCCGTCCTCATCGACGCGGGTCTGAGCACCGCCCCCCAGGCCATCTTCCGGAACATCGAGGAGACGGGACACCGGGTGGAGGACGTCGAGGCCCTGATCCTCACCCACTGCCACATCGACCACATCGGGGGCGCACCCGCCCTCGTGGAGAGGTCGGGCTGCCAGGTCGTCGCCCACGAGGCGGACGCCGGGGCGATCTCTGAGGGGATCGCCACCAGGACCGCTGCCGACGCGTACGGGGTGCCCTCCCCCCAGGTGGATGTCGACCGCATCATCACCAGCGATGGTGGCGTCCTGGACTACGGTTCGACCCACATGGTCGTGATCCACACCCCCGGTCACACCCCGGGCGACATCACCCTCGAGATGGAGGTGGAGGGGAGGGTCCTGCTCGCCGCGAACGACGTCCACGGACCCTTCAGCCGGTCCTGGGGCTCGGACATCGAGACGTGGCGCCGTTCGATGACCCGGCTCATCGCCATCGCTCCCGACGTCCTCCTCGAGGGCCACTACGGCGTCATCGAGCCGAAGGGCGCGGCCATTGAGTTCATAAAGGAGATGCTGGAGCAGGACATGCACATGCTCTAGCCGCGCCAGCGTCGATAGTTACTTCAACCCTGGCCTGCAATCCATAATGGGTGGTCGAGGTGGACTCCGATTTCGTCTGGGCGTTGGTCACCGGGGCCCTCATCGGTGGGGGCGCGGCGTTCATGGGAGCCTACCTGGCACTCCGTCACAGGGCCCACTCGGCGGAGCGGGCACGGATGGCCACCGAGATAATGTACCACGTGATGACGGCTGTGGTCCTCCTCGAGGAGGGTCTGGTCGCCATCGAGCAGGTCCTCATGGCCCGCGACCAGGGCAGGTCGAAGAAGGACCTCCGTGACATGGCCGAGAAGCTACGGAAGGACATGAAGAACGCCTTCGCCGGTTTCGACCCGCTGCGGCCCCACATCGACTACCGGGTGGGCAAGCTCATGCGCCTGCCGAAGAAGGCGATGGGTATGCTGGACGAGCTGGAGAGGAGGTTGAGCGAGGCCTTCGTGCTCTGGGACGGGGGCCGGCTGCTCCTGGTCGCCGCCTCGGGCAAGGACGACCGGTCCATCGAGGAGTACGACAGGCTCGTCCAGCGATGCTCCGAGGACGCCAAGCAATACGCGACGGTCCTGAGGAAGGTGTGAGGCCCCCGCCCAGTAGAGTAGACCGGTGGCGCCCAGCCGAACTGGGTTTCCACCGGCCCCTCGTCGAACCGTGCGTGAACGGTAGGGTAAGGGGTAGGAGCCCGGCGAGGGGTCTGTCCGGACTCCTACTCCTCCCCGTCGAACCGGACTTGAGCTGTAGGGTAAGGGGTAGGAGCCCGGCGAGGGGTCTGTCCGGACTCCTACTCCTCCC
>CBDUQW010000051.1:0-27321 GCA_965369625.1 uncultured Thermoplasmata archaeon
AGACCGTGGAAGTGGACTTCAAGATGTAGGGGGGAATTGTGAATCTGTTCAGGTCGAGAAGCAGATGTACTCCGACGTCCTCCCCGACTGCGTCAGGCTGCTCCGCAAGGGTGGCACCCTCGTGTGCGACAACGTGGCCTTCAGGACCTCGGGGGACTTCAACGAGCGGCTCGCGGGCCACCCCCAGCTGGTGACCTCCTTCATTTACGGGACGTTCTACAAGCACTCCCCTGACGAGGACGCCATCTCGGTCAGCGTGAAGGTGTGAGCGGACCGTGGGTCCCGTCGACGCGGATCATCGGTAGCCCTTGCCCGAACCCCATGCCTTGCCTGCCCGCTCTCCAACGAGCCAGAAGTTGTTGTCTGGCATGGTGAGGGTGAAGGGCTCGATCCTGGTGATGTCCGGTTTGCCATCCTGCATGCACGCTTCGAGGCAGTAGGCCTTGTGGATCTGGCCGATGAAGAGCTCGTTCGTCGGCAACGTGAGATGCTCCACCAGCTCGCACTCCATGGTCAGGGGGCAGGTGGCGATCATCGGGGCGTGGTCCAGGTCACCGTGGAAGACGGGGAACACTTCGGACTTGTCCACCTTGCTACCGGATACCAGCCCGCAATAGTCCGTGGCCTCCAGCAGGTCCTTGCTCGGCACGTTGACGCTGAACTGCCTGTTCTCCCTGATCCCCTCGTTCGTGTGGTGACCGCCCAATGCAACTGCGATCATGGGAGGTGCATAGTTGACCCGGCTCACCCAACCCACGGCCATGAAGTTGACCCTTCCCTCCACGACAGAACCCACCAGGGTCATCGGCATCGGGTAGACGAAGGCGTTCTGGTCGATCTCTATATGCTCCATTCGTGTCACCGTTGGTGGGATGAGAGGGACGGTATTAATACCCAGCGAGGGAGAGAGACGGCTCCCTACTCGCCGTCGATGACGGTCCTGGGGACGAAGCTCAGGTCCCAGGTCCTGAGGTTCTCCATGTAGGGGCAGACGTCCACACCGGTGTCGATGGCCCGAAGGGCCCTCTGGGCATCCTGGAGGTCACCGATCATGATGGCCCCCACGATGCGGCAACCGTCCAGCACCAAGCGCTTGTAGATCATCCGGTCCCATTCCACGTGCATCTTGGATTCCAGGTCACCCCTCCAGTCCAGGTTGCCCGCCGAGAATACGTCGGCACCCGACACGTGGACGTACTTGGACTGCACGGTGCCCTCGTAGACCAGGTCGTCCCCCGCCATGTTGGCGCCCGCGTAGGCACCCTGCTCCTCTGCGGCGCGCCAGGTGCCGTACTTGACCCTTCTGTGCTCGCACACGTCCCCTGCGGCGTAGATGTCGGGGAGCGAGGTGCCCATGTGGTCGTCGACGACGATGCCCCGCTCCATCTCCAGGCCCAGGGCCTCGCCCAGGGCCTTGTCCGCCCGCATGCCCGCGGCGATGATGACGGCGTCGCAGGGGAGGCGGCGACCGTCCTCGATGACGACCTCGCGGGCCCTGCCATCGCCCACGATCCCCTCGGTCTCGCAGTCGTGGTGAATGTTGATGCCCATGTGGGCGAGCCGGAGGTGGAGCATCTCCGAGCCCGCCGGGTCCGTGAGCCTGGGCAGCAGGCGTGCGTGGGATTCCACCACGTGGATGTCGGCCTTGGTCTCCAGGAGGTTCCTGGCCAGCTCGAGGCCCAGGGTCCCGCCGCCGATGATGACGATCGTGCCGAGGCCCTTGAGCCCCTCTCTGACCTGGATGGCATCCTCCAGCTTGCGGACGGTGTAAACGTTCTCCAGGTCGGCCCCTGGTATGGGAGGGACGAAGGGGGAGCCACCCGTCGCCAGGAGGAGCCTGTCGTACGGGACCACCTCGCCATCGGAGGTGATCACCGTCCTTGTCCCGGGGTCAACGGATGCCACCGTCTCCTCGGTCCTCAGGCGGATGTCCCTCCGCTCGTACCAGCGGGGCTTGCGCACGAGCAGATCATCCGCATCCACCGAGCCGGAGAACAGCTCGGGGAGCCGGATCTTGGACCAGAGGGTGTACGGCTCGTCGGTGAGGATGGTGATGGAGCCCTCCGGGTCCCTCTTCCTGATGTTGTCAGCGGCGGTGGTGCCCGCCACTCCGCCTCCCACGATGACGTACCGCATCATCCGACCCTACGAATCCGAGCAATGTATAAGAAATTTAAGGCAAACAGCTACGTGGCCCTTGCACCCATGACAAGGTCGATGCTCGGAGGGCCTAACATCCGCGCGAGAGAAGGCGCTGGTAGATGCCCAGGTCCTCGGACCGGAAGGTGTCGAGGACGATGGTGTCCAGGGCGTCCGGGTTCTCCCCCATCCAGCTCTCCACGGTCCCGAGGGCGATGCGGGCCGCCGGTCCCACGGGGAAACCGAAATCCCCCGTTGAGATGCAGTTGAAGGCGACGGAGCGGATGCCCGACACACGGGCAGCCAGGTCCAGGCATGAACGGTAGCTGGAGGCCAGAGCCTCCTCCATGTCGAGGGGGACCGAGTAGGGGTCACCCCTGTAGATGGGGCCGACGGTGTGGAGGATGAACTTGACGGGAAGGTTGTAGCCCCTGGTCACCTTGGCCTGGCCAGTCCCCTCTGGATGGCCCTGGCGGGTTACGATGGTGTGGCAGTCCTCGCGCACCCTGGGTCCCGCGGCAGAGTGGATGGCGTTGTCGATGCATGCGTGGTGGGGGTGGAAGCACCCCAGCAGGGAGGCGTTCGCCGCGTTGACGACGGCGTCGACCTGGAGGGTGGTTATGTTGCCCCTCCAGAGGATGCACCGGTCGGCGGGTCCGAAGGACGTGCCGGGGACGGTCTCGGAGACGGGAGGGAGCTGGGAGGGGTCCACGAACCCACGGTCGATGGCCTCCCGCTGTAGGAGGCTGTCCAACGCAAGGTGGAACCAATCGGGAAGGGGCTCGGGGGCCCGCACCGTGAGCAAGGCATGCAGCTGGAGGCGTTTGCCCTCGTGGTCCACCTTGGGTGGCGCCCCCGGGACACCCCCGAGGACGGCGATACCCTCCGCCACGAGGTAGTCCAGGAGCCGGTCGATCAACCTGGCCCGCTCGATGTTCGGTCCCGGAGCTGGCTCTGGGGGTACGAAGGGGTCGTTGAGGAGTATCAACTCGCGATACTCGTCGAGGTCCAACGGGTCAGGGGCCACCAAGGTATCGCAGCTTGAAAGCAGGTCGCCTTATATACATCATTTGGCAAGATTCTCAGCATCAAACAACGAGCGGCGGACGGTACGATGACATCCTCTAAGCAGACCTCACGGTAGGGACTAAGGGTCCTGTCCCCCCCGGGCTAGACCTATGTCCTCAGAACTTGATCCCCGTAAGGGTCTTGGTCTCGACTACGCCGTCCACCGTCCTAATGTGGTCCACAACGATCTGGCCGAGGGCGTTGTAGTCCTCGGCAGACACCTTTGCTATCAGGTCATATTCACCGAACAGCGGATGGAGCTCTACGATCTGGTTCACGTTGAGCAGCTCGTTGTAGACCCTGTGCTCCTGGGCGGAGGACGTGCTTATCAGTACGAAGCCTATGGCCATGTCGATCCCCCGTTCACTGTTGTCCTTTCTACCGGATATAATTTTCCCCCGTTCGGGGCCCGGGGACCCGCATCGCCCCCTCTAATGCATGTTGGAGACTGGGTTTTACACCCCCCCGGGGAACACCGACCTCAGGTCTAGAACTTGATGCCCGTCAGGGTCTTGGTCTCGACGACCCCGGGGATGGACCTGATCTTGTCGACCACGATCTGACCCAGGGCATTGAAGTCCTCGGCCGAGATCTTGGCGATGAGGTCGTACTCGCCGAACAGCGGGTGAAGTTCCACTATGTTCTTCACCTTGAGCAGCTCGTTGTACACCTCGTGTTCCTTGGCGGGGGATGTACTTATCAGCACAAAACCGATAGCCATGGGTATCCCATCTGTTATAGGGCTCTGCGCGTCAAATACCTTTCGCTAGCTCGATGGATGGTGCCAGTACCGTTCCTTCGACGTTCGCACCATAAAGGGCTTATGGGGGTGGGGACACTTCACCATCGAGGGGACCGACGTCATGAGCAAGCAGCTTGACAGGATAGAGGAGAAGCTGGACGATCTCAACAAGCTGGTGGGCAGCGTTGCCTGGTACTTCGAGGAGGCGATGGACTACCTCGCCATCCTGGACCAGGAGCTGCTGCTCATCGAGGACAAGCTGGGAATAGAGTCACCACGTCACGGCCTGCCGGAGGCCGGCGGACGCAGGGCGGGTCCGCCGGAAGGTTAATTGGCCCCCATCCGGATTCACGTCCGATGCGCATCGGTGTCATGGGCGCGGGTGCCGTGGGCACCTTCGTGGGGGCTCTGCTGTCCAGCACGTACGATGTTGTGCTCATAGGCCGGCCCGAGGTGGCGGAGGCCATCGAGGATCGGGGGGTCAGGGTCTCGGGCAGGACGGAGCTCCACGCACGCCCGGAGGCCAGTGCCGACCCGGCCGACCTCGAGGGATGCGACATCGTTCTGCTCACCGTCAAGGCCTACGACACAGCGGAGGCCGCGGGGCAGGTGGCGGAGGTGGTGCCCATGGCAATGCTGGTCACCCTGCAGAACGGCCTGGACAACGACGAGAGCGTCAAGCGGACGGCTCCCGGCCTGAGCAGCTGCGCGGCCATCACCTCCCTCGGCGTGACCTACCTGGGGCCCGGTCACGTGAGGCACGCTGGCGAGGGCGACACCGTGATCGGCCGGATGGCCTCCTCGCCCTCCGAGGCCCAGCGCACCGCAGAGGTGCTCACCGAGGGCGGTCTTCCCACCTCCTTCGTGGAGAACGTCCGGGGCCACGTCTGGCTCAAGGGCATCGTCAACCACTGCATCAACCCCCTCACCGTCATCCATCGCTGCCGCAACGGCGTCCTGCTCAAGTACGAGGAGTACAGGGAGCACATGAAGGGACTCTGCGCCGAGGCCCTGGCCGTGACCCGGTCATCCGAGATATCCCTACCCGTCGACGATGTCCTGGGACGGGTCGCGGAGGTCGCCCGTCGGACGGCGGACAACAAGTCAAGCATGCTCCAGGACGTGGACAGGGGCAAGCGGACGGAGATCGACTCGATCACGGGACATATCATCAGGGTGGGCAAGCGGCACGGCCTGGAGCTGCCCCTGAGCTCCTTCGTCTACTACGAGGTCAAGAGCCTGGAGGCGGAGGGCCTCGAGAAGCGTGGTGACGCCCGATGACCGGCCCGGGGGCAGTCCCGGACCTGACCCCCGGGCCAGGGGACGGGTCCCCCCCACCCGCCGAGTGTCCAGGGTGCTCGCTGGCCGATGCCATCGAGAAGAAGGAGAGGGAGGCCCGCGCTGCAGCATGGGCAGGCCTCCTGGTCGCCGTCCTCGGGGTGATGTCGTGGAGCACCTGGGGCTTCCTCATGGGCGGGGTGGGTGCCTTCGCCTTCGGCCTTTATGCCCGGGGGTTCGCCCCCTACCAGGCATGGGGTGCCTTCACCGCGGGGGCGCTGGCCCTCGGCGTCCTGGGCCTGCGTCTCCTCGGCCTCCTGTAGGCAAGTCGGAAACCCTTAAGAAGGGCAACCTCATTGCAGTGGCCGTGACCACACTGGGGGAGGTGCTCACCCTCGATGACATCAACCTCCGGGGGAGGACGGTCATCGTCCGGGTGGACATTAACAGTCCGGTCAATCCCACCGACGGCTCCTTCCTGGACATCTCCAGGTTCCGTAGCTCGCTCCCCACCCTCAGGGAGCTCGCCAGCTCCAAGGTGGTGGTACTGGCCCACCAGAGCCGACCAGGAAAGGCCGACTACATGACCACGAGGGAGCACGCCCGCGTCCTGGGCCGGCTCCTCAACCGTCCCGTCAAGTACGTCGACGACCTCATCGGTTCCAAGGCCCAGCGCGAGATCCGGACGATGGAGGTGGGCGAGGTGCTGCTCCTGGAGAACACCAGGATGTACGCCGAGGAGGTGGCCCTCAAGGGCAGGTCCATCGAGGAGCTGGGGAGGACCCACATGGTCCGGAACCTCAGCTATGCGGTGGACGCCTACGTCACCGACGCCTTCTCCGCGGCCCACCGGTCCCAGGCCTCCCTGGTCGGTTTCTCCCACCGTGTGCCCTGCATTGCGGGGAGGCTGTTCCAGCGGGAGGTCGACGGCGTGTCCCGGGCCTTGGGGGAGGGAGACCGCCCCGTCGTGGTGGTGCTCGGGGGCGCAAAGGCCGACGACTCGGTCCGGGTGGCCGGTCACGTGCTCTCCACCGGGGGCGCGGACACCGTCCTCACCGGTGGCGTGGTCGCCAACGTGTTCCTGGCTGCTTCCGGCGTCGACATCGGCGAGCCCAGCATGGCCGTCATCGAGCACGAGGTGGGCGACCCCAAGCCCCTCCTGGGAGATGCCAAGGCCATCCTGGACGAGCACGGCGACAAGGTGATGATGCCCGTCGACGTTGCCCAGAAGGACGACCACACACGGCTGCGTAACAAGATCAAGGAGATGGACCCGAAGCTACCCATCCTCGACATCGGCCTCGACACCGTTGTCAAGTACATACAGGCCATCAAGGAGGCCAACACCGTCGTCTGCAACGGACCCATGGGGATGTTCGAGGAGGAGGCCTTCGCCTTCGGCACCCGGGAGGTCTTCTCCGAGATAGGCCGCGTCACGGGCTACACCCTCCTCGGGGGAGGGCACACCGGCGTCCTCGCCCGTTCCATGGGCATCGACACCAGCGTCAGCCACATCTCCACCGGCGGCGGGGCCCTCATCACGTTCCTGAGCGGCGAGGAGATGCCCGTGATCGAGGCCCTCAAGGAGTCCAAGAAGACCTACATGGCCGGCGAGTTCTCCATCCAGCCCAAATAGGGGGCAGTCCACCCCTCACCAGAGAAAGTGATTTATACAGAAGGGCTGTTCGCTATCCATCCGCGGATGCCGTCGTAGCTTAGCGGTAGAGCGTCTGATTCGTAATCAGAAGGTCGAGGGTTCAATCCCCTCCGACGGCTCCATTCCCCCTTATTGGGACATGATTGGCTAGCGGCGGGTCCTGTCACCGTTGCGCCTTCCCACGACGAGCAACGGGAACGCCAGCAGGGCCGCGGACGCCACCATGACGGAGGTGGTGCAGACGCTGTCGCCGGTCCCGGCGCCCTCTCCCACGATGACCTTGACCTGGGTCTCCACCTCTTGGGCGGTCCCGTTGTCCTCCCAGCTGACCTTGAAGGCGATGAAGAAGTCCCCGTCGGGGGTGTCGCTGTCGACGGTGCACGGGACCTTGAACAGGATGGCGTCGCTCTCGGTCATGTCGTGGGTCTGGGACCTGACGCCCGGGTAGGAGAACCGGGTCCTGTCGGCGAAGGTCACGGTGTAGGTGGAGTTCGCCCATGCCTGGACCGACACCTCTAGGTTGAAGGTGTCGCCGGGCGCCACCTCGGCCTCGTGGGGGGTGATCTCGGGCTTTCGGTCGACCTCGTCCGCGAGCACGTTGGAGGCTGCCGATGAGACCAACAGTGCGAGGAGCAGCAGGATGATGGCTATGGTCCTCAAGATAATCGGACCATCAATATGCCTGGCCAGTAATCAATCTTTTCCCCTGGCCTTCTTCTTCTCCGACATGTGGAAGCCGATAAGGAGCCCGAAGGGCACCGCCAGGGCGGCGACGAGGCCCACGACGTAGCACCAGTCGCCCTCGAACCGACCCTCCAACGGGTCGTCCTCCTCCTTCTTCCACCTGGTCCGGTCGTCGGGGTAGGCGTCCCGGTTGTCGCCCACGCCGTCGCCGTCGGAGTCGACCCACTCCTCGGGGTCTTTGGGGAAGGCGTCCTCGGTATCGTCGGTGCCGTCCCCGTCCAGGTCGTAGCCCACGTACCGCAGGAGGACGTCCTTGTTGCGCCCGTCGGTGACGGGGGAGAAGATGGCGTCGAAGAGGGCGTACAGGTTGCCCTTGTAGATGAACAGGCTGACGGACCCGTCGTCCGACGGGTTCTCGTTCACGTGGGTGTCCAAGGGGGAGAGGACGGCGATGTCCCCGAAGCGCTCGCCGTCGAAGTCGCGGATCACCACGTCCAGGTCGGTCCCCAGGGTGATGCCGTCGTCGCCGGTGGACCATCCGATGTAGAGGCGCCCGTCGTAGACGGCGGCGTTGGGCACCACGTTGCCCGCGTCCTGGCCCGATGGGTTCACCACCAGTGCCGGTCCCCAACGGTCCTCGCCCATCACAGAGATGACCACGTCGCTGTACACCTGGCCGCGCAGGTTGATGCCGTCGGACTGCCAGAGGAGGACGGGGGTGCCGTTCCAGTCCGCGAGGGAGACCTTCTTGTCGTTCCTGGTGGGTCCCAGGCCCAGGCCCTCGACCAGCTCGCCCCACACGCCGTCCTTCGACATGACGCGGTAGTGGACGTCCGCGTTCCCGGGCTTGATGGGGTCGTCGTGGCTCCAGGCGACGTGGAGCTCGCCCCCTATGGAGACCAGGGAGGGCTCGGTGTCCTTTCCGGGCTTCTCATCGGATATGTTGGTCACGGGACCCCACTCGGTGCCGTCGAACCACCGGACGAGCACCTCGATGTCGGGGTCTTCCACAGAGAAGTTGCCTACCGTGGGCGACCTGCCCTGCCAGGCGACCCACAGCTTGCCGTCGTGGACCGTTCCCACACCTCCGGAGCATATGCCCCCGTCGGGGGTCTCGCTGATGGTCCGGGGCTGGTCCCACGTCTCGGTGGCGGGGTCGTAGACCCGGAGCACCACGGAGAAGGCGCCGTTGTCGGACCAGGCGTGGGCGTTCCAGAACACGTACAGCTTGCCATCGTAGGCCGCCATCCGGGGATGGTGGCCGTAACCCTCGGGGATGGTCCCCTCGGTGGAGACGTTGGTTATCGGGGAGAGCTCGCCGTCCTTCCAGAACCTCACCTGCACGTCCTCGTTCTCCGGGTACTCGATGGGCTGGGTGCCGTCGGGGTTGGGCCAGTGGGAGTAGTCGGTCTCCCAGAGGAACACCACCGAGTCCCCCATGACCAATACCGTGGGGATCTCGTCGTTCATGATGTCGTTGGACGCCGGCTGGGGCGAGATCATCATGTACTCCACCAGGTCCGGGAGGGTATCCTCGGCGGGAGCGCCCACCAGGGATAGCATGGGCAGGGCCACAAGGAGGGCCACAAGGATGAACGCTGTCATCGAACGTGCTGGCTGCACAAGGAGAGGACTGAAGGTGATGCTATATAAGGAGCTTGGTATGGTATTGTTCGTCCCAACCGATCCAGGCATCGGTCTCAACGACCACTGGCCACCGTGTCGGTGACCCTTTCCCAGGCCTGCTCGAAGGTGGGCACGTTGGTCTGTGGACCCTGGCGCTCGACGACGAAGCTGGCCGTCGCGGCTCCCAGCAGCAGGCTTTCACGGTGGGACATGCCCCGAAAGACGCCGGAGTAGTAGCCGCCCCGAAAGGCGTCCCCCGCTCCCGTGGTGTCCTCCACGGGGTCCGCGGGTACCATGGGCACCTCGACGGTCCCGTCGGCATCCATCAGGCAGGAACCATCGCGACCCTTGGTGAGCACGACGGTGTCGACCAGGTCCAGCAGGTCCTCGGGGGCCGACAGGCCGGTGTACCTCAACGCCCGCTGGAGCTCCTGGTGGTTCAGGAACAGCATGTCCACCAGCCTCAGCATCTGGGAGAAGGGTTCCGCCGTCCACTTGTAGTGGAGCTCCTGCCCCGGGTCGAAGGCGACCCTCTTTCCCAGCCCCCGGGCCTCCTGGGCCACCCTCATGTGGTATTCAGGATTGCCCGTGGCAAGGTGGACGATGCCGGCCGACCCGATGGAGTGGGTCTGGAGCTCCAGCTTGTCGGCCACCTCCATCGGGCCCTGGATCACGAAGGCCATCTGGTTCTCGTCACCGTCGGAGAAGATGAAGCACTCGGGGGTGGGGTAACCCTCCACCCCGGTCAGGTCCGTCAGGTCCAGCCCCACCTCCCGGAGGTCCTCGAGGAACTGGGGTGGGAAGCCCTGGCCGATGAAGCTGGCGAGGGCGGTGGGGACGCCCTGCTTCGCGGCGGCCACGGCGATGTTGGCGGCCGTGCCGCCCCAAAGGTGCTTGAAGCCCTCGATCTGGATGGACTGGTTCATGGGCGGGAACTGGGGGACCAGGGTGATGTGGTCCACGTTGGTGTGCCCGAAGACGGCGACGAAGTTCTCCCCGTCCAATCAGGTGCCCTCCTTCCAGCTGGAGAGGTACGCGCACTGGGCGTCGGTGAGACGGTCGATGTCGACCCCGGAGGCCTCGAGGGCCGCCCAGGCCACCATCTCGTCCACCTCCCTGGGGACAGGGTGGACACCGGGCGCCAGCTTGTCCCGGTTCTTGACGATGTGCTCGATGGCGAGGGCCTGCAGCGCGAAGGACATGTCCATGATCTCGACGGGGTGGCCCTGGCCGATGGCCAGGTTCACTAGCCTACCCTCCGCCAGCACGTCGATGCGGCGACCGTCGGCCAGGGTGTAACGGGTGACGTCGTCCCGGACCTGGTGCTTCGACCCGGCCAACTCGGCCAGGCCGGCCAGGTCCAGCTCCACGTCGAAGTGGCCCGCGTTGGCGACGACGATGCCGTCCTTGGCCATCTCGAAGTGCTCGGGCCTGACCACGCCGCTGCAGCCGGTGACGGTGACCAGGAAGTCGGCGTCGGCGATGGCCTCTCCCATGGACGCCACGTCCATGCCGTCCAGCAGCGCCTCGTTCGCCCGGACCGGGTCGATCTCGGTCACGGTGACCCGGGCTCCCATGCCCCTTGCCCTCATGGCGATGCCCCTGCCACACCAACCATAGCCGGCCACCACCATGCGACGGCCCGCCAGGAGAAGGTTGGTGCCCGTCATGATGCCGTCGAGGGTGCTCTGGCCGGTGCCGTACCGGTTGTCGAACAGGTGCTTCATCTGGGCGTCGTTCACGTCTATCACCGGGTACTTGAGGGCGCCGTCCGCCTCCATCGCCCGCAGTCGCACCACACCGGTGGTGGTCTCCTCGCAGCCTCCCCACACGCCCTCCAGGAGGTCCTTGCGGGTGGTGTGGAGCAGCGTGACCAGGTCGCCCCCGTCGTCCACGACGACCTGGGGCGCCAGGTCGAGGACGGAGTTGAGGTGGGAGTAGTACTCGTCCTCGGTCTCGCCGCGGCACGCGTAGGTCTCGAGGCCGAAGTGCTCCCGCAGCGCGACGGAGACGGAGTCGTCCGTCGACAGGGGGTTGCACGAGGCCAGCCTTACCGTGGCCCCAGCCTCCTCCAGGGTGAGGGCTAGCATCCCGGTCTTCGCCTCCACGTGGAGGGCCATGCCCACCCGCACGCCCTCGAGGGTCCCCTCGCGCTTCAACCGCTCCCTCACACCCTCCAGCACGGGCATGTGGTCCCTGGCCCAATCGAGGCGGTGGATGCCCTTGTCCAGGAGCGTGGCACCCGACGCGTCGTCCTCGTCCATCCGCATATCGTCGTCCTCGTTCCCGCCCAAGGCCTTCCACTGATATCAAATCACCGGAGCCACGGTCCCACCGGATGCAAAACCATCACCAAACCTTTATAAACTGCAAGGGGGTATCAGACCCTCGTGAGGGTAAAAAAGGCATTCGTGGCCATCGTTGTAGTCCTGATGCTTGCCACTGTTGTCCCCGGTTGTCTTGAGGATGCGGAGAACGACCCGCCCCGGGCCACCTTCGAGACCCGTGTGTCCTCGGTCAACGTGGGCGACGTGGTCAGCTTCGACGCCACCAACTCCTCCGACGAGGACGGTTCCATCACCACCTTCCACTGGGACTTCGGCGACGGGGCCGAGACCTTGGGCCCGACGGCGGTCCATGTCTACGATGCCCATGGGATCTTCAACGTCACCCTCACCGTCACCGACGACCTGGGCAAGAAGAGCATCTTCGTCCAGACCATCGTGGTCAACGCCCTTCCGAGGGCGGTCATCAAGGCCGAGCCCGAGGTCCAGCTCATCGGAGACGCGATTGGGTTCCGCGGTCAGGACTCCTCCGACATGGACGGCAACATCGCGTCCTTCTCCTGGGACTTCGGGGACGGCAACGGGTCGACCCAGCCCAACCCGCAGCACACCTACGGCGAGGTGGGCAGCTACATGGTGACCCTGACCGTCCTCGACAACAGGGGCGCCGAGGCGGTGGACACCAGGTTCGTCCGGGTGAAGTACCGCACCTACGATGTCAACTTCACGAAGGCAGAGAACAACATGGACAACCAGAGGGCCTTCACCGCCGTGGGGGCCACCACGGTCCTGAACGTCACCATCGACGAGGACAACCTGCACAGGGTGGTCTTCAGGTTGTCCTGGAGGGACATGGACAAGCCCATCGGTGGGAGTCCCAACGACCTGTTCAGCCTGACGGTGATACCCCCCGACGGCTTCGCCATGTCCGCCAACGGGACCACCGAGAACCTCACCATGGTGTTCCCGCTGGCAAGCATACCCCTGAACCGCACGATGGACGGCTCCAGCGACACCGAGGTCTATCTGGAGATCATGGGAACCCTGGGCTCCACCATGGGCAAGGGGACCTGGCTCATCCAGATCGAGGCCGTCGAGTGCGGCGGATGGCGGGACGAGGAGAACACCTGGATAAACGACCCGGGCAACTACTGGGACCTCGTGATCCATTACGAGTACTTCGACATCCAGGTCACAGAGTCGTAGGGCAACCTACAAGAATTCGGGGGGGTCCTAGCATTGTTTCATACTCTACCAATGGTAATTCACAAGGTGCCGACGTAGCTCAGTGGCCCAGAGCCGCCGGTTTGTAACCGGCAGGACAGGGGTTCAATTCCCCTCGTCGGCTCCTCTCCCCCTCCACTGCATGTCCAGCTCAGGGTCCAGCAAAGGTTTTTGAACGGCGTGGGTCCATCACCCTCCGATGAACGACGGGCCCCGAAGGGTGGCGGTCCTGGCCCATGACAGGTTCGGACCTCTCACCTCCAAGACGGCCCTGGCCCTGATCCGCTACGGGACCGACGACGTCGTGGCCGTGGTGGACCGGTCCAAGGGACCATGCGACGCGGGGGAGCACATCGGCTCCCTGGGGAAGGGGATCCCCGTGGTGGGCTCGGTCGAAGAGGCCCTGGAGCTCGAGCCCGAGGTCATGGTCTTCGGCTGGGCGCCCGAGGGCGGCGGGCTGCCGGACCACGACAGGGAGGAGATGCTCCTCGCCCTCCGCTCGGGGGTCGACGTGGTGTCGGGCCTCCATGTCCTCCTGGGCGACGACCGTGAGTTCCAGGCGGCGGCGGAGGAAGGGGGGGCGACCATCACCGACCTGCGCCGCCCACCGTCCCAGAGACGCCTGCTCAACGGTGACGTGGCCTACAAGACGGCGCCCTTGGTGCTGGTGACGGGCACCGACTGCTCCACGGGCAAGATGACGGTGGCCGTCGAGATGGTCCGTGAGGCGAGGGAACGGGGCATCGACGCCGCGTTCGTGGCGACGGGACAGACAGGCATCCTCGTCGGCTGCGACGCGGGGGCGCCCATCGACGCCATCCCGGGCGACTTCATGGCCGGCGAGGTCGAGGCCCTCGTCCTGGAGGTCGACGAGAGGGAGCCAGACCTCATCGTGGTCGAGGGCCAGGGCGCCCTGTCCCACCCCGCCTACGGCTCCGTCGCCCTGGCGATACACCAGGGGTGCTATCCCGACGCCCTCGTCATGTGCCACGACCCGCGAAGGTCGTACTACAAGGCCTTCAAGGACGAGAGGCACAAGCCCATCATCCCCTTGTTAGGAGGGGAGATCGCCCTCGCAGAACGGGTGCTCCTCAACACCAGCATGGGGGAGGTGGTGGCGATCGCCCTGATGGCCGGGGGGCTGACCAAGGAGGCGAAGCTCCGCGAGGTGAGCACGATCCAAGAGACGATGGGACTGGACGCCGCGGACGTGTTCCAGGATGGACCGGGTCCGCTGCTCGACGCGGTGCTCAGGTCCCTGGGAGGGAGCTGGGGTGACGACCGATGAGGCTCCAGGCCTTCACCCGTCAGATGCACCTCGCGACGCCCTTCGTGATATCCGCAGGGAGCCAGGAGGTGGCCGACAATGTCTTCGTGCGCCTGGACCAGGGGGAGCACTGGGGGCTGGGAGAGGGGGTGCCGAGCCCCCGGGTGACGGGCAAGTCCCTCGAGGACGTGCTGACCTTCATAGCTCCCCACGCCAAGATGCTGGAACCCGTCGATGCCGAGGCGGCGTTGAGGATGGCCAACGGCATCGCGGACACCATCCAAG
The DNA here is from genome assembly GCA_965369625.1 of uncultured Thermoplasmata archaeon. Taxonomy (GTDB): domain Archaea; phylum Thermoplasmatota; class DTKX01; order DTKX01. The sequence goes on from CBDUQW010000051.1 coordinate 14,256, forward strand.
GCGGCCGCCTGGACCCTGGACCCGGACCAGCCGCCATCGACCTGGCCCTCCTCGACATCGCCGGTCGGTCGAACGGGTACTCCGCCCGGGAGCTCCTGGGACTGCCGACGGAGGGCACCATTCCCACCAGCATCACCGTGTCGTACGGTCCGCTGGATGACATGGTGAGGGAGGCGGAGGAGCACGTGTCCAAGGGGTTCTCCCACCTGAAGGTCAAGCTGGGCTCGGAGCCCCTTGCGTCCTCAAGGCTGCTCCGGGCCCTCCGTGATTCTGTGCCCGAGGCGAGGGTCCGGGTGGACGTGAACGAGGCCTGGTCACGGCAGACGGCCGCTACCATGATGCCCCTCCTCGAGCGGCACGAGGTGGAGCTGGTGGAGCAGCCGCTGCCCCGGGACGACACCGAGGGCATGGCGGAGCTGACCCGGATGTCCGGGGTCCCCGTGGTCGCCGACGAGATGGTGCTGGGCCCGGCCGACGTCGAGCTCATCGGTCGCCACCGGCTCGCCCACGGCATCAACATCAAGCTCCAGAAGGTGGGAGGGCTCACCGTGGGCTCCCGTATGGCGAAGCGGGCCAAGGAGCACGGGCTCAAGGTCATGGTGGGTTGCTTCATCGAGTCGGGAGTGGGCATCGCCGCCGCCTCGCAGCTGATCGGGGTCATCGACTGGGCCGACATGGACGGCCACATCCTGCTCCGGGACAACCCGGTGCCCGGTCCCCCCGTCGAGATGGGCTGGGTGTCGACGCCCCCCGAGGCGGGCATCGGTCACGGAGCGACCGAGCTGGACCTGGACGTCCTGATGGACCTCTGACCCCCTATTTATCGTCGGAGGTCGTTCCCCCGTCACCGGATGGGAGGGCGGACCGCGTGGCCCACTACGAGTTGAGGAAGAAGGAGCAGGAGATAGAGGACAGGGAGGAGATGGAGGCCATCCTCAAGGAGGCCAAGTACATCACCATCGCCATGTGTTCCGGGGGCGAGCCCTACCTCGTCACGGTGTCCCACGGGTACGACGCCGAGCAGGGGGTCATCTTCTTCCACTGCGCCCACGAGGGCAAGAAGATCGACATCCTTCGGAAGAACCCCGTGGTATGGGGTCAGGCCGTCAGGGACCTGGGGGCGGTGGAGGAGAAGTGCGAACACCACTTCGCCACCACCATGTTCCGTGGGACGGTGTCCTTCCCCGAGGACGTGGATGAGAGGCAGCATGCCATCGCCGTGCTCGTCGGGCAGTTCGGCTCGGACGTGGAAGAGTTCTTCGCCAAGGAGGACACCGGGACGCGCATCGCGGAGGTGAACGTGGGCCGCATCGACATCGAGTACATGTCGGGCAAGCACTCGGCGTGATACCAGGCCCACGGTCCAACACCCGCGGTCCAACATTGTTGAGTCCGAATATTATTTCCGCTGACTCGGCCGGTGTGATCACCGCTCACTCGGACCACCCCATGAAGAGACCCAGGAGACTGCCTGGCTGTAACTTCCGGTAGACCGCCTCCCCGGGACACTCCACGATGTCCACCAACAACGCACCGTGGAGACGGGCGTTGTACCACGCCATGAACTCCTCGAGGCTCCCGAACCGCCACCGATGACGATCGTACTCCAGCCAGAACCGCTCCAGCTTGCCATTCGTCTGGGGGTTGGACTTCCTGGAGGGGACGTGCCTGATGCCCACCTCCTCCAGGTACTCCTGGAACTTCGATCTGCTGTCGGGGCGGTTCGAGTGGAACTCCGAACCACGGTCCGTGTTCACCTCGCGGATCGTGGAACTGTATCTCATGGCCACCGCCTCGGCCTCACGGAACGTCTCGATGCTCTGCTCACCGCTACGACCCGGGAACTCTCCTCCCGCCAACAACAGCCGGGACGAATCGTCCTGCCACACGATGGCGTGGGGATGGTCCTCCGTGGTCCTGTACCAGTCTCCGTGGACCAGCGAGAACGAGTGCTTCCTCTCGTAACGACAACGCTTCCGCTTCCTCTGCTTCTTCGGGTTGGGAACCGACCTGGCGGTCTCCACCAGGTACTTGTGGATCTTGTGGCGGGGTACCCTGATCCCACGTCGGCCCAGCTCCTTGTGGAGGAGACGTGCCCCGAACCTCTTCTCCTCCCAGACCTCGTCGATGACACGCTTCTCCTCCTTGGTCAGGGGAGGGTTCCTGGGCCTCCTGGACCTGTCCAGACGTGGGACCTCTCCCGTCTCCCTGTACTTCTTGGCCAGCTGTCGCACCCTCCTCTCCGTCACCTCGTATTGGATGGCGATCTCACCGACGGACCAGTCCCCCACATCCACGATGTGCTTGCAGAGGAAGCGGATCTTCTTGTCCGTGAGCTTTGTCACTTCGGCCTTAGCGCGTGAGGATGGAAATAATTTCTGGACTCTACACCCACGGTCCAACACCGAAACCTTTTACTACGATTATCAGGTTTCCCCGGGCCGAAGAGGTATTTATATGGCCATCATCGCCTGGTTCAAGGAAGTTGACAAGAATGACATCCCGCTGGTGGGAGGCAAGGGCGCCAACCTCGGTGAGATGACGCAGGCGGGCATCCGTGTGCCCGGCGGTTACAACATCACCATCGAGGGCTACGACATCTTCATCGAGGCCAGCGACCTCCATGATAAGATCATGGACAATCTCAAGGACCTGGACGAGGACGACACCGCCGCCCTCCAGAAGGTCTCGAAGGACATCCGCGACCTCATGGAGATCCAGCCCATCCCCGACGACCTGCAGAAGCTGATCACCGACGCCTACGACGAGGCCATCGCGGACTTCCCGGACGCCTTCGTCGCCGTCCGCAGCTCCGCCACCGCCGAGGACCTGCCCGACGCGTCCTTCGCCGGTCAGCAGGAGACCTTCCTGAACGTCAAGGGGCACGAGATGCTCCTCGATTCGGTCAAGAAGTGCTGGTCCTCGCTGTTCACCCCCAGGGCCATCTTCTACCGCGTCCAGCAGGGCTTCTCCCACGATGAGGTAAAGCTGTCCATCGTCATCCAGAGGATGGTCAACTCGTTCACCTCCGGCATCATGTTCACCTCCGACGTCACCCTGGGCAAGCCATACTCCCTCATCGAGGGCGGCTGGGGCCTGGGCGAGATGATCGTGTCCGGGAGCGTCACCCCCGACACCTACATCGTCAAGAAGAAGGACCTGACCATCCACAGCAAGATCCTGGGCAAGCAGCTGGAGCAGATGATCCGCAACGACGAGGGCGGCAACATCCAGCTCGAGGTGGAGGATGCCAAGAAGTCGGTCCAGAAGATCCCCGACGAGATGATCATCGAGGTCGCCGAGGCCGGCAACCTCATCGAGGACCACTACGGCCGCCCGATGGACGTGGAGTGGGCCGTCGAGGACGACATCCTCTACATCCTGCAGGCCCGCCCCGTCACCACCCACATCCCCGAAGGCGACGAGGAGGAGGGCGAGGAGGAGACCACCACCGAGAAGAAGATCATCCTGAAGGGTCTGGGCGCAAGCCCCGGTCGGGGCTACGGCAAGGTGGTCCAGGTTGCCGACATGGACGACCTCCCGAAGGTCTCGAAGGGTGACATCCTGGTCACCAACATGACCACCCCCGACATGGTCCCCGCCATGGTCCGCTCCGCGGGCATCGTCACCAACGAGGGCGGCATGACCTGCCACGCGGCCATCGTGTCCCGCGAGCTGGGCATCCCATGCATCGTCGGCACCACCAAGGCCACTGAGGTGCTCAAGGAGGGCATGATCGTCACCGTGGAGGGCAAGCTGGGCCAGGTCTACGAGGGCAAGGTCGCCTCCAAGAAGAAGGCGGAGGCCGCCCCCGGCGCCGTCGCCATGGCGCCCGCGTCCCCCACCACCGCCACCAAGGTCTACCTGAACCTCGCCGTGCCCGAGAAGGCGGAGGAGTACTCCCAGCTTCCCGTGGACGGCATCGGCCTGCTGCGCCTCGAGTTCATCTTCATAAACAGCGTCAAGGAGCACCCCCTCGACCTCATCAAGAAGGGCAAGGGTCAGGACCTCATCGACAAGCTGGCAGAGGGCATCGGCACGGTGTGCGATGCAATGTACCCGCGTCCCGTGATCGTGCGCCTTAGCGACTTCAAGACCAACGAGTACAGGGACATGCCCGGCGGCGAGGAGTACGAGCCCGTGGAGGAGAACCCCATGATCGGGTGGCGCGGATGCTCCCGATACATCTCCGATGAATATCGCGAGGCGTTCCGTCACGAGCTTCGGGCCTTCGTCAAGGTGCGCGAGGAGATGGGCCTGAACAACGCCCACCCCATGCTGCCCTTCGTCCGCACCGAGTGGGAGGTCCAGGATATCATCACCATGATGGAGGAGGAGGGCCTCTCCCGTGGTCCCGACCTCAAGCTCTACATGATGGCCGAGGTCCCCTGCAACATCTTCATGGCCGACATGTTCTCCAAGTACTGCGACGGTTTCTCCATCGGGTCCAACGACCTGACCCAGCTCATCATGGGCGCCGACCGGGACTCCCGTATCCTGGGCAACATGGGCTACTTCGACGAGCGGAACCCCGCGGTGACCCGGGCCATCAGTCACCTGATCAAGGTGGCCCACGCCAACAACACCACGGTGGGCATCTGCGGCCAGGCCCCCTCGGTCTACCCCGAGTTCACCGAGTTCCTGGTCCGCGAGGGCATCGACTCCATCTCGCTGAACCACGACACCGTGATCAAGACCAAGCAGATCATCGCCTCGGCGGAGCAGCGCATCATGCTCGAGCGGCTCCAGAAGCTGGAGTCCAAGATGGACGCATTGGACGAGTACATCGGGTAGGGGACACCCCCTACCCGGACCCCTTCTTTTCTCATTTCCAGCGTGAGCCCTCACCGGAAATTATCTATATCGACCCGATAAATCCCAGTGCGCCGATCCAGAGGTGCCGGGGAGGGAATCTGATGGCGTATATGGAAGGTATCCACAAGCTACCGCTCAGTTCGAAGAAGGGCCCATTTGGGAGCATGCGAAGGAGGCTGACGACCATCTTGATGATCGGCCTGATGCTACTTTCGTTGGTTCCCCTGCAGCCGGGCCTCGGAGCGCCCGGTGACAAGATCACCCTGGGGTCACCGAACGGTGGCGAGGTCCTTGTCGGTGGACAGATGGTCCCCATTCCATGGACGACCTCGGCATCGGGCGGTGTCATCCACTATTCCTACTCCATCGACGGAGGTACGTCCTACACTCTCATCACGACGGAGAGCAATGATGGTACCCTCAAGCCAGTCTACAAGTGGCGTGTACCATTCAATACTGAGTCGACCACCTGCAGGGTGAAGCTGGAATGGTACAGTGGGACGGGAAAGGGCGCGGTGGTTTGGGACGAGGACGAGAGCGAGGCCGACTTCACCATAGCCATCGACCACTGGCTCCAGGGACTCGAGGTGCCTGCCGAGATGACGTACGGCAAGTACTACCCCATCCACTGGGAGCTGTTCGATCCAGAGGGAGAGGTGGCCGTGCTGGACCTGGAGCAGAGCGTGTACGAGGGCTCTGCATGGACTGCGTGGGAGTCAGCGGGCACCCGCTACACCGACATGGAACCCGAGTACACGTATGCGTACTACACCCCGCCCAACTACAACAACACGAGGGGCAAGCTCCGGCTGATCGCCCGGGAGAGCTCGGGTGGAACGGTCCTGCGGTTCATCGAGAGCGCGGAGTTCGACATCCGTAGCGCCATCGTGACCGTGGTGTACCCCAACGGCGGCGAGGTCCTGGTCCACGGAGACACCATCACCATCGAGTGGCGCGTCGTCCAGGACCCGGGGGAGCTGATCACGGGCGTCGCCATCCACTACACGACCAACGACGGTGGGGCTTGGCCCGCCATCACCCTCAGCACCGAGAACGATTACTCCTACGACTGGACCGTGCCCACAGGGGGAACGTCGGACAATGTGCGGTTCCGGGTGACCCTCTACTACCTGGAGTTCAACGTGCTCGGTGACGACGAGTCCGATGCCAACAACCGCATCGTCGAGAGCACTGACACCCTCTCGGTCACGCTGCTCGACCCCAACCCGCCGGTCAACGGCAACAACATCCGAGGCGGCGACCACCATCTCATCCAGTGGGAGGCGACGGGTTCCCTCGCCGAGATCAACGGCTTCGATCTATACTATTCCCTCAACGGCGGTTCGGGCTGGACCCGGATAGCCCAGGTGGTAGACACCATCAACAGCTACAGCTGGCTGGTGCCCAGGGTCGACAGCGAACGCGGCAGGGTCCGGGTGTCACTGACCACCGACGCCGGCCGGATCTCCGTCATGAGCAACAACGACATCATATTCTACACCGGCGCGCGGTACAACACCCCACCTGTGGCCGTTGCAGGTGAGGACCAGACCGCAGGCAGCGGTGCATCGTTCCGTCTCGATGGGACGGACAGCTGGGACGTGAACGGTGACACGCTATCCTACAACTGGACCATCGTCGACGACCTCGGGTACAACGTCACGCTGCGGAACGCGGACACCGCCGAGCCGACCTTCCAGGCCTACATCGGGGACGTGAACGTGACCATCGTTGTCGAGCTCAGGGTGGACGACGGGTGGCCCGTGGACCCGATCTGGCTCTCGTACACCGACAGGCTCAGCGTGAGGGTCGAGGCCAGGGGCCCCATCATCATCTCCTTCACACCCCTCCACGGATGGGCTGGCACCCCCATCAGCATCGAGGCCTCGAACGCGGGTGGGGCCACATTCTACCTGGACGATGTCCCGATGTCCACGGTGCCCAGTAGCCATGTGGAGGGTGACCCCATCACCTTCACCCTCCATGACGCACTTCCCTTCGGCAGCTACCAGATCGAGATCAGGAACCTGGCCGGTTCTGACCTCTCCACCGAAGAGCTGGAGGTCCACCCCTATCCCGAATGGCCCGAGGGCTTCGGCCTGTCTGACCAGAATCCCACGGACCACATACTGACGTACCCGTGGCTCCTATGGGAGGAGGGGAGCTACAAGGACACCTTCGGGGAGGGCCAGGTGTACTTCCCCTATTACGTGTGCATCGGTCTCCCATGGTGGGACCCGTGGACCGGCTTCAGCTGCCTGGGCTACGAGTTCGAGGAGTCCCTGGCCCCGGACCCCCTGGCAATGCTGTACTACGGTTGCTTCTACTGCTGGATCGCCCGGTACGGCGAGTGCTACGGCATGAGCGCCACCGCCCTCCAGCTCTTTCACAACGACGCCAACCCGGCCATATGGAACGAGAGCGCCCGATACTCCCGCGACCTTGACCTCGCCAGCGACAGCGAGTTCAACAGGAACGTGGACAAGATGCAAGGCTCCCAGCTGTCGGCCGAGGTGCTGGAGTGGTACCTGCACCGGTTCCTTGAGGGCCTGGAACCCTCTGCAGAGTTCCCGATGCCCGCCCTGGGGATGGGCATCTTCCTCCGGGATGTGGAGAACGCGGTGCGCGACCACGAGTACGGCATCATCACCATGATCTCGGGGGACATCGCCCACGCCGTGGTGCCGTGGAAGGTCGTTAACATCCCCTACAATAACATGGTACGGATCTACGTATACGACTGCAACAAGCCCATCTGGACCTCCGAGGAGGGGGTGTGGGAGAGCTTCAACGAGACCGACGACTACTTCCACACCCCGCCCTACATCGAGGTCGACAAGACCGGGGGCTGGTGGGAGTGGAGCTACGACTTCACCAGCGACATCCACGAGTCGTCGACCACAGGCATCGCCTTCATTCCCTACAGCGTCGTCAACGGTCCCCGTACCCTCCCCACCGACTGGGAGGGCATGTCGATGTTCCTTACGGGGGACGCCACCTCGTCCATTGAGGACACCTCCGGCAATCGCAACTACTGGGACCCCTCGGGCAACCTGGTCGTGGAGGTCCCCGACTCGGCCCCCGCCCCCACCTTCATGGGCCTCGGGGACCACATCGACGGCTGGCTGGTGGGGAACGGCACCGACCTCACCACCACCATCAAGGGCGAGCCCGGAGGCAGCGTGTACAACTGGTCCGTGTTCTGGAACGGGACCTCCGCCTACGCCATCCAGATGGCCGATGTCAACGTGGCCTCGACGGACACGATCTCGATGGAGTACACCGACGGGAATCCGCTCAGGGGCCGCATGACCTACGGCACGACGGACCCGTCGAAGGGCTACAGCTTCACCCACATCAAGGCCATGGGGGCAGAGGGCGGGGACCCGAAGGCAAGGCAGCGGGTCTACAGCGTCCTGGACGCGACCCTGTTCTCCGATTCCCTGGCCATCATCAACACCACCGACGACTACAACTCCCTGGTCTTCCAGAACCGGGGTCCCCACACCATCACCATCGGGGTCCAGTTCAAGAGCAACGTGATCACCGAGGCGCAGCTCAACGCCACCGGTGTCCCGGACCAGCTGCCGACGGCGACGCTGTTGAACGTGGAGGTGGGCCCCTACGAGATACTCACCTTCACGCCATCGGACTGGCTGGACCTGGAGAACGCCGAGATCATCGTGAGCAGGGAGACCCCCGATATGGTCCCCCCTGGCCAGCCGGCCAGCTTCATACCGAAGTCGAGGGGCAGCACCGTGAAGATCGAGTGGGAGCCCCCCGAGTTCGATGGCTTCTCTCCGATCACCGGTTACGTCCTGCTCAAGGGCGACAGCGTGTTCACCCTGGAAAAGTACCAGGACTTCGGGCCCGACGCCCGCATCTGGGTCGACAGGGAGGTCGTCGCCGGGGAGACCTGGTTCTATGGACTCTACGCGACCAACGCTGCAGGTGCGGGCAAGCAGTCACCTGCTGTGGGGGTCTACATCTCGCAGACGCCGATGACGGCCGACATGCCCACCAACGTGAGCGCGGTCTACGAGGACGGCATGGTGGTCGTCACATGGGACTCCCCGATATGGGATGGTGGGTCTCCCCTGACAGGCTTCACAGTCCACAGGTCCGAGGACGGGACGATGACATCCCCGCCAGCCCTCGTTGAGGTGGGCGTCGAGAACAGGTACCTTGACAAGAAGATAGAGGCAGGCAAGACCTACTACTACTGGGTCGACTCCCTCAACGACGTCGGCGTTAGCAACCCGGAGGGCCCTGTGGAGGTAACGGTACCAACTACCCACGGAGGTACCGGCGGGAACGGTGGCGGCGGCGGAGACGACGATGACGATGATGGAGGGGGAGGCATCGGCTCCTATCCGATATGGGAGTACGCCGTCGCCTCCGTGGTCGTGGTCGGTGCCCTGGGTTCTGGCTTCGTGATCGGCAGACGGTGGAGATGACCCAGGACCGGGGTCGGATGAATGTCCACACCCATGGACGGGGACGAAAATGGTTTAACACCCCCTGCCCATCCTGGACTGCTCGCATTGAAGGGATGAGACGGAGGGATGTGGGGAGTGGAGTTTCCAGTCCCGAACAAGAGAACTGCCGCAGGTGACCTAGCAGGTGGTCTGTCGGTCGCCATGGTCAGCATCCCCGAGGGCATGGCCTATGCCCTCATCGCCGGGGTCGACCCCATCTATGGCCTCTATGCGGGCATGCTCACGGTGATAATCGGCTCCTTGTTCGCCAGCACCAAGCTGATGGTCATCACCCTGACCAACGCCATCGCCCTCATAGTGGCCGACAGCCTGGGCTTCCTCGGCGATGACCTGGCCCGTGGGATCGCCACCCTCACGTTGCTGATAGGCCTGATCCAGTTCCTGATGGGGACCCTGAAACTGGGCAGCCTTGTGCGATTCATCTCCAACGAGGTGATGGCAGGCTTCATCGCCGCTGTCGCCACCATCATCATCTTCGGTCAGATAGAGGAGCTGGTAGGGTACCAGGGCGATTTTGAGGTCGGGGGGAACATCTCCGGCAGGATCACCGAGGGCATCGCCATCCTGGTCACACCGTGGAACTGGGACCCCGCGACAGCTAGTATGGGTTTCCTCACGATAGGGGTGCTCCTAGCCCTCAAGCGCACCCGGTTAGGGAGGTTCGCCGACTTCCTCGTGGTGGCGATAATCGCAGTGGTCGTCGGTGTGCTCAGCCTGGGGTCCGTGTTGATCGTACAGGACATCTCGGCGATCCCCAACGAGCTTCCCTCCTTGGTCGCCCCGGACTACACCCTGATACCAGGGCTCCTACCTGCTGCCATCGCCATCGCGATAGTAGCCTTGATCGAGAGCGCGGGCATCAGCTCGGCCTTTCCCAACCCCGACAAGAGCAAGATCGATACCTCCCGTAACTTCACGGCCCACGGTCTTGGTAACCTCGCCGGGAGCCTCATTGCGGCCTTGCCTGGCGGTGGTTCGATGTCCCGCACGGCCATCAATCTGGATGCCGGTTCATTGACGCGGCTCGGCGGTGTGTTCGCAGGCGTCATTGTGATCCTATCGGTGGCATTCTTTGGTCCCGTGTTCGAATACATCCCGATGACGGCCCTGGCAGGTCTGCTGATAGTCATCGGTTTGGGTATCCTCAGGAAGGAGATCCCGAAGATGGTCGAGGCCTGGCACACCTCGAAGGCGTACAGCGCCTCCATGATCGCCACCTATGTGATAGCGGTCATGTTCTCGTTGGAGGCGGCCGTGTTCGTGGGTGTGGCCCTCTCACTCACCCTATACGTGTACTTCTCTGCCAGGGATGTCAAGTTGGTGAAGCTGGAACCCCTTGGTGACGGGATCTTCGTGGCCGGGCCGGTTCCCGAGGAGTTCCCGTCGGATGAGGTGACCGTGATCCAGTCCAGAGGGTCGATGTACTTTGCCGCTGTCCATACCCTCCAGGACGAGATCCCCTCTTGGGAGAACACGCGCCATGCGGTGATAATACTCAATATATACGGAAGGAGCATGGTCAGCACCAACCTGATAGACCTGGTCCTGTCAATGCACCAGGACATGCTGGAGAAGGACATCAAGCTGATGCTGTCAGATGTTGTCGAATCCATCATGGAACAGTTCGAGCGGACCGGGCTTCTCGATGAGCTTGGTAGGGAGTACGTGTTCCCCGCCCGTGATGTCATCGGGGCGTCCATCACGGAGGCTCTCGAGGTGGCAAATGCTTGGCTCGAGGAGGATAGGGACGAATCCGAGGGCGAAATGGATGTAGAGGATTGAACGTCCTTCCCTCTCCACTGTTCTTAGTGAGGCCTCTCCGACCCATATCTTAAAAGGGCCCTAATGGCGTGTCCTGGTACTAGAGGCGCATGACCGACGGGAGTGGTTCGAGGAAGAAGGACAGGGACCTGGCCAGGTTCCTGCCCGTGCTGACCTGGCTTCCCAAGTACGAGAAGCCATGGTTCAGGTCCGACCTCGTCGCCGCCATAACAATCGCGGCCTTCTCCATCCCGAACCTGATGGCCTTCTCGCAGCTGGCGGGGCTCCCTCCCCAGTACGGCCTCTACGCGGGCATCGGTGCAGGCATCGGCTACTTCTTCTTCGGTACCATCAAGCGGTTGATCGCGGGACCCAGCGCCTCCCAGGCGATACTTATCGCCAGCGTGCTCGTGGTCCTGGTGGGGACCTACGAGGACGATCCCGCCAGGTACCTGGCCATGGCCGCGATGGCGGCCATCCTCACTGGGCTGATCTTCCTCGTCGCGAGGGCCATCAAGCTCGGTTTCATCATCAACCTCATCCCCATCCCGGTCTTCAAGGGCTTCCTGGCGGGCATGGGACTGACCATCATCGTGTCCCAGCTCCCGAAGCTCTTCGGGGTCGAGAGCACCCAGGGTGACTTCTTCACCAGGCTCTTCGACCTGCTGGGCCAGCTGGGTGACATCAACTTCTACACCCTGGGTCTCGGGCTTGCCCTGATGGCCACCCTCCTCGTCCTTGACTGCCGCTTCCCAAAGGTCCCGAACACCCTCATCGTTGTGATAATCTCGATACTGGTCATGACCTTCACCGACCTGGTCTCCCACGGGGTCGACATCGTAGGGGAGATCCCACGCGGTCTTCCGACACCGACGGTACCCGACGTCTCTATAAGTGACATCGGCAACCTGTTGCCTCTGGCCATCGGCCTTTTCATACTGTCCTTCGTGGAGACGACGAGCATCGGAAGGTCCCTGGAGACCCGGCACTCTTACAAGATGGACCCCGACCAGGAGATGGTAGCCCTCGGCGGCGCCAACATCGCCTCCGGTTTACTCCAGGGCTTCCCGGTGTCCGGGAGCTTCTCCAGGTCCTTCCTCAATGACCGCATCGGTGGCAAGACCCAGCTGGTCGGCCTCATGTCGGCCCTCATGCTGATCATCGTGGTGGCAGGGCTCACAGGCGTGTTCTACAACATGCCCGTGGTCATACTGGCCGGGCTCATCATCGTCGCGGTGTACAAACTGGTGGACTTCAAGGAGCTGCATCGGATCCGGATGATCAGCGACAACGCCTTCCTCGCATCGATGGCATCCTTCGCGGGCGTGATGGCCTTCGGCGTCCTCGAGGGTATCTTGATCGGCGTCGTCATCTCCTTCTTCTACATCCTTTTCAGGATCACCGCCCCGCACATGTCCGTCCTCGGCCGCATCCCGGGGACCGACGATTTCAAGGACGTATTGCGGAACGACGAGTTCATCCTCTATCCGGGCGTCCTAATCGTCCGGTTCGACGCGCCCCTGGTCTTCGCCAATTCACACACCGTGAAGCACAAGATACTGGACCGGGTCGAGATGGACAAGTACGTCGAGATGGTCATCCTCGACCTGGAGACGTCCCCGATGCTCGACATCACCGCCTCGGACATGCTGGGGGAGCTGGACGAAGCCCTGCTCAACAAGAAGATAATCTTCAGACTGGCCAACTGCACGGGCGAGGTACGCGACATGCTGAAGGCCACGTACTCGATGAAGAGGGTGGGTCACATCAAGTCCTCCACCACCGTGAACCAGATAGTGGGCGAGTGGGCCGAGGAGGGCCCCGTCAACCACGAGGAGGAATCGCTCTAGAGGGCGTCCTCGTCACTCCATAAAACCATCTTCCGGAAGGGAGAGGCAGGTGGACAGAGACATCGGGAACGATACTGGGTCGACAGGGGCAGTGTGTAAAAAGTCCTGAAGGCATCGGTCAGGTGGGACGGGATTGTCATC
>CBDUQW010000052.1:0-25864 GCA_965369625.1 uncultured Thermoplasmata archaeon
GGTTGGGAATAGATAAGGGGGACGACCCGGAAAATGCGGAAGAGGATGGCCCGCGCGGCCTCGAGTCCCGCCAGGTCCACGAACTCGTCGTGGAGGCTCTTGAGGATCTGGGTCGGCATGATGAAGAAGGCCGCCTGGATGCTCTCCCCGTACTCGTCAGCACCAACGCCCATGGCTCAACCCCCACCCAGTGTGAGCGGTTCCATCTCCCGCTCGATGAGCTTGAGGTCCTTCTCGCTCAGGGTCGAGGGGCTGATGGTGGCTATCAACACACCGTCGTAGATCGAGATCTGGTCGCGGACCAGCTGCAGGAACTTGAGGGCGGAATGGTAGTTGTTCTGGACGATGAGGTACTCCAGGCCCGAGATCATCACGCAGGCGTCCTCGGCCTTCTTGAGGAAGTCCTCGATCTTGTGGTACAGCTTGCCCAGCTGGACGGGCTCCACCGCGAACTCATCCTCCGCGTTGCTCAGCCACAGCACTGGAGTGGTGGTGAGGTTGTAGCGGCGGCGGATCTTGGTCGGGTAGTCCCTGGTGATGCACAGGCCCTGCTGGCCCCCGGCCAGCTCCGACACGAACAGCTCGTAGGCCCCGTCGGGGTCCTCGTCCTCGACCAGGTAGGCCACGCCCTTCTCGAGGGAGGACCGGGGTTTGGCCTCGACGGCATCGTCCTCGGCCTGCGCAGGCTTCGCCGCTTTCTCCTTCATGGGGGTGAAGTACTCCGTCCCCAGGGTTATGATGAAGCAGGTCTCGGACCAGTCCTCGGAGCACTGGATCTCATCCACGTTGAACTCCAGGCCCGATAGCCCGACGGCCATCCCGCTGAGGTAGCCACGGGTGAAGTGGCACTTGGGCTCCTTGGGCTTGCCCAGGGCCAGGCTCTCGACGGACTCGTGGAACCTGACCTTGATGTGCTCCTCGCTGACCTCCTCGACGGTTATGCGTCCGAGGCCCACGCCGGCCCAGAGGGGGGGGATGGTCTCGGCGATCTCCGCCAGGGACTCGCACTTCATGCCCATCCGGGTCACCATGCCCTCTCCGCAACGGATACCGTAGCGGTACAGCATGTCGTTGGCGAGAGCATCACCGCCTTGGATCTCGATCTCGTCCCTGAGGCTCTTCAAGGCGTGCCCGGGCATGATGAAGAATGCCATCTGGAGAGGGTCTTCGTCACTATCTTCCTCGACCACGACCAGTTCCTCTTCCATCACGAGTGCCCCCTATATCACATTGATCTTCTTGAAGAAACTGTAGCACAGGGTGTTCCCCAGCTCCAGGAACGCCTTCTCCACGTTCTCGCCCGTCTTGGCCGATGTGAAGTACAGGTGGGCGTTGAACTTCTGGGCGAGGCGTTCGGCCTCGGAGGTGTCGTAGGTGCTCTTGTCGATCAGGTCAGCCTTGTTGATCAAGAACACCAGCGGGACCTTTCCCACGGTCTTTTGGAACCCGGTCGACCAGTCCTCGAGGCTCTTTATCGTCGCCGGTCGGGTCGCGTCACACACCACGAGCGCTCCCTCGGCACCCTGGTAGTACACGGGGTGCAGCCTGGAGTACTCCTTCTGGCCGAGGATGTCCCAGATCAGCAGGGATATCCGCACCTTCAAGTCCTGGGAAGGATGCTTGAAGACCAGCGACTTCTTCGTCACCTTCGTGCCGATGGTGGTGATGTACTTGTCATCGAAGCTGCTGTAGACGTACCGCCTTATCAAGGAGGTCTTTCCGACAGCTGCATCCCCCAACAGGCAAATCTTCTTGATAAGTTCCTTTGTCTCGGTCATGCCCACCGTGTCATGTATTGACCAAGGGCTAAATTAAGTTTCCCAGCGGTCCCCGCTAGAGGGCCAGGGCCACGGCGGATGTGGCCCATCCGGTTGTAACATTATCGTGTGTTCGTCACCTGATAACAAACAAAATGTATATTTATTCCACATATCAAGACCTGGTATTCCCATGAAATGTCTGAAAATGGAGAATCTGAAAAGGCAAAGCCCGTTCGGCAAAGATTATATATTATCTAGTGCAAGGAATAGTCCGTAAGAAGCAGCGGGACCGGCACCAGTTGTTAGTAGGTTGTTTTTTAACTCCCTAACATCCAAACCGCCTCCCCCCCCCACCTCTTCGTGCCGCCCGCTGCTTCTGCATTCTATTTTCCAATTCTGGGCAGATCCCGCCCTCCCAAACATTTTTTACAAGCCAGCGCCATTGCTCGCACGTGCAGCCAGCGGGCCGAGGCACGAACCTCAAGGATGGGAGGTCCCGCGGCCGGGCACTCGCCCCCGCCGTCCTAGCGTCGCTCCTACTACTAGCCTTGGCCCTGCCCGCCATGATGGCCACTGCGGTCCCGGTCGCCGAGGCAGGCCTGGACATACAGGACTTCACCGGTCGGCCCGTGGTGTTCGAGGGCTTCGGCACCCCCGACGAGGGACTGAGGATAATCCTTTACGAGTGGGACTTCGAATCCGACGGGACCTACGACTGGAACTCCACCAGGACCGGGGTCGCCACCCACAGGTACTGGGAGGCGGGGGAGGTGAACGCCACCCTCCGCGTGACCCAGTACAACTCCATCTCCAGCGAGCTGCTCACCGACACCGACCACACCACCGTCAGGATCATCAGCGGTGAGCCCGTGGGCCGGATAACGTCGGACGGCAAGGCCCTGGTCAACTCCCAGCACACCATCGCCTCGTCATTCTACGACCCCGACGGTGGACAGCTCCTGTACGACTGGAAGATCGAAGGGGAGTTCGTCTCCGACGAACCCACCTTCAAGCACAAGTTCACCGAGCTGCGCGACTACAACGTGACCCTCTTCGTCACCGACGACGAGGGAGAGTGGGTGGCCGCCCAGGCGGACATCAGGGTCGTCGAGGAGCTGGACGAGGAGCCCAACACGTCGATATTCCTCTGGGCCATCGTCATCGTCCTGGCCCTGGTCGTCGTCGCCGTGGTCGCCTACCGCGCCATCCTCAAGGGCCATGATAAGGACGGCAGGCGGAAGGGACCCAAGACCTACGCCGATATCTCCGGGGACACGCCCGAGATCGTCACCGAGGCCAGCCTCGCCGACCGCGACACCGAGGTCGCACCCCGGTCCAAGCCCAAGGTGGTGCGCCCGGAACGCGTCTCCGCGAAGCCTGGCAAGGCCAAGGGCGGGATGGCAGTGGTGGCGGCCGCCCCCGACAGGAGACCGTGCCCCGAGTGCGGCACCACCATATCAGAGGACGGCACCTGTCCCTTCTGCCATGCCAACGAGGCCATCGACGGGGTGGAGAAGCACCTTCGGGAGCTCCAGGCCGAGGGGTTCATCCTGGCCAAGGCCGAGGAGGAGCTGGAGAGGGCCAAGACCGAGCTGCACGTGAAGAACTTCGGGGGCGTCGACGCAGGTCTGGCCGAGGCGCGCGAGCTGATGACCCAGGCCGTCACGGAGCACGATCGCTGCATCGCCCTCATGGATCTCAACGACCAGCTGATCGTGATGGCCACCGACAGGGACCTGGACGTTACCAAGGCGTCGAACCTCCTCAAGCTGTCCAAGTCCTTCCTCAAGTCGGGCAAGTACGACAAGGCCACCTTCTACGCCGAACGTAGCCGGGACTTCCTCCTCGATACCCTGGAGCCCTTCGACCTCGACATGTACTTCTGCGAGCACTGCCGCGGAGAGGTCGAGGTGGACGATGACGAGTGCCCCCACTGTGACAAACCCATCGAGAGTGGCATCCTGAAGCGGGCCAAGAGGGAGCTGGCCCTGCTGATGGGCCGCTTCGACGGACTGTCCCGCGACCACGAGGGCCACGAGCCCATCGCCGTCCAGCTGGAGAAGGCCAACGTGCACGTGGACAAGCGCTCGGCATCCGCAGCCAACGAGCACATCTCCAACGCCAGGCGGCTCCTGGACGAGGTCGAGGGCGTGGACGCGCCCGACAAGGGACCGGAGGCAGGGGACGAGGACGAGGGGAACGAGACGGAGGAGGAAGATAGAGAGAAGGTCGTCGACGAGGGGGAAGTGGACGCGGATGACGATCCGGAGGACGTGGACGACGCAGAGGGGCCTGCGTAAAGGATTCCCCCGCAAACGTTTTGAGACCCCGCGACAATGGGGCGGCCCGTGGTCGACCTTGTAGGAATGGCACTTGTCATCGGGCTGATAGCCTCGGGTGGGTTCCTGTTGCACTCCCTGGAGGTCACCCGGTCACCGGTCAGGGTGCGCGTCGGTGCGCTGCTGAGCATCGTGTTCATGATCGCCTTCATGGTCCACGTCGTGGGTTGGTGAGGCAGTGAGCAAGAGGGTCAAGCGCATGCCGTGGCAGGGGGGGACCGCAGCCGAGGGGCCCTCCACGCCCATGTCCATCACCGACCTGCCCGAGGACATGCGCCACCTGGTGCTGCTCCGGCCCCGGCGCAACCCGGGGGTCGAGTGGGAACAGGACGAGAAGACGGGCCTGGTGACATTGATATACCCGAAGAACTTCTCCTCCTTCGAGAGGTTCCTCGGCAGGTTCCTGCCTCCCGTCAGGGAGATACGGCGCCCGCTGGACGAGCCGGGCTCCTTCATCTGGCTCATGCTGGACGGCAAGACCGACATCGCCACCGTCTGCACCGCGGTGGACGACGTCTTCAAGGAGGAGATGGAACCCGTCCTCAAGAGGGTGGTGGAGTTCGTCAGGAGGTTGGCCAAGAGAGGTCTCGTGATCGTCTCGGAGGGTTCGGATGAAGATCAAGCAGAAGGTTGAGAAGAAGAAGAGGGAGGACGTGGTCACCACCCTGTTCTGCCCCGACTGCGGGGGGACCGACCTGTTCTACGAGGCAGGATGGATCACGGGCCGCAAGTACCACTGTAAGGACTGCCATTACATCGGGGCCTTCGTCCTTGAGCGCAAGGTCATCATAAAGGATGATGAGCGGGTTGAGGAGATCTGACCGGAGGACGATCCTTGGGGATCTTCCGGGACGAGGACGGGAAGAGGGGCAAGGCGCCCCGCACCGTGCACGTCTGCCCCGATTGCAAGGGCACGAACGTGGAGCACGGCATGTGGGACGGGATGCTCACCTTCGCCTATCGCTGCCATGACTGCGGGTTCGAGGGAATGGTGGTGCCAGAATTGGATGTGGACGGGGACGAGGAGGGTCCCGGATGAGGCTGGACAAGAAGAGACCCCCTGGGAAGAAGGGCGAGAAGGTGACCGTCCTCCAGTGCCCCCATTGCAACGGCACCAACGTAGGGTACTGGTCAGGGTACCGGCCCTCGGGCTCGTACGAATGCCACGATTGCGACTACAAGGGGAGCTTCGTGATCAAGAAGGAGGCCTGGATCGACGAGGATGGCGAGGTCATGTCGACCCAGGACCCGCCCGCCCCCGACGATTGAGCCGTCCCTGGCGACCGAAGCCTTTTCTATCCAATCGACCATCTCCCGAGAGACGGTGGACCCAGGTGTTGCTCAACCTCTTCCAGGTAAGGCTCAGGGCCAGGGACGTTCCCGAAGGGCACGTGGCGGAGGGCACCGTCCGCGCCGAGCCAGAGGAGGTCCACCCGGGGGACGAGTTCACCGTCATCATCGATGTCCGCTTCGCCGAGGGCGGGGCCCCGGCCGTCATCGAAGCGAAGGTCTCACCCCCCGAGGACGTGACGGCGGAGCCAGCCCAGGTCGAGCTGGGCCCCGACGGGGCCACCATCACCATCCCGGCCGTTGCGGAGGAGGAGGTGGAGCTGGGCACCTACTACCTCCAGGTGGTCTACTCCGACGAGGAGGGAGAGCACTTCGAGGCCGAGGCGCCATTGGAGGTGAAGCGCCACTGGGTCCGCGTCGGACAGGCGGTGGCCGTTCCCCCGAGGGTATCTCCGGGGGACCCCGTGGACGTGACGGTGCCCCTTACCTTCGAGGGGGCGGCCCGGGTCCGCGGTCACGTCCGGGGACGGCTGGTCCCCGAGGAGTGGGACGGCTCCGACGAGCACGCCATCAAGCTGGCCAGGGAGAGGAGCTCGGTGGCGGGGGAAAGGGAGCAGTCCTGGCACGTGCGTATCCCCCGGGGCGTCCCGGAGGGCAGGTACAACGCCGACATCGAGTTCTCCTCCGGCGAGGGGACCGCCCGCCACAGGACCAAGAACGTGCTGCTGCTGGTGCCCCAGAGGGGCATCGACGCGTCCAAGCCCGTGGTCAGCCCCACGCTGATGGCCCCCGAGGACGACATCGCCATATCCATCAATGTGGAGAACATCGGAAGGGAGGACCTGCTGGTCCGTGTCGGCGGGGAGCTGGTCCCCGAGACGGGTGGCACCACCTTCCCCCTGGAGGAGAGGGACCTCCCCCTGGCCCCGGGGGAGGCCCAGGACGTCGAATGGATGGTCAAGGCCCCCGAACGCCACGGCCGTTGGATCGTACGTACCAGGGCCAGGGCAGACCGGACCGACGGGGCGGACCCGCCCCTGGTGTTCATCGACGTCCGACCCCCCAACCAGGTGCACGTGGTCGGGGCCGTCCCGGCCCGACCCTGGGCGGCCCCTGGCGAGAGGGTGGATGTGGCGCTCCAGCTCATGGACTCGGGCTCCCGACCAGGCTGCGACGCGTCCATCACCGTAGCGCTGGAAGGCGAGGGGGGCGAGACGGGCCGGGCGACATGGGAGGGCAGGCTGGAGGCCGAGTTGATCGATTCCACCGTTGCCGTCGAGGTGCCCAGGCCACCTCCCGGCGCTGATGGGGATGATGGCGAGGTCCAGGCCTCCACCAGGTTCGCCCTGGTGGTCCGCGACCGAGACGGGAACGAGCTGCTCCGGGTGCCTGGTGCGGTCGCCGTCCGCAGGCGCGTCCGCATCGAACCACGGGCCGTCACGGCGGAGCCCGACCCCACGAAGCTGGCCGACAGCCTGCTGCCGGGAGAGCGGGTGGTCAAGACGGTGGACGCGGGTGACCTGACCCTGGTCGAGCTGACCAGTGGTTGCCGTGTCTACGCCAGGGGGGACCAGGTCGCTGGGGTGGACAGGGAGGTTCCCATGGACGACGCGTTCTGGGACGAGGCCCTCAACGGCGAGGTCACGCTCTACACCGACCTGAAGAAGGGTATACAGAGGGGTGCGCTGGCGGCCAGGGCGGAGGCCATCCTGATGAGGACGCTGGCCGGATCCCTCTCGGAGGGCAAGGGCTCCGCCTCGGGCATCGTCAAGGACACGAGGGAGCTGGCCAAGACCCTCGACCCTGACCGGAGGGCCAGGGGTGTGAGCCCACGCGGCGGGCCCCTGGCACCTCTGGCGGCATGGCTCGCGGACCCGGAGGCCCATCCCGACGGGGGCAGGGAGGCCGTCATCGACCTCAGGAAGGCGTTGGGGGTCCTCCAGAAGGGGACCCCGGGGGAGAGGGCCACCGAGGAGGGTGCGGCGGCGATGGCGGCGGCGACGGCGGCGGCGGACCACCTGGACCACCTCGCGGACCTGCTCACCCGGGCGTGGGAGCGGGACAGGATGGACGTGGGAACCCTTCAGGCCGCGGCGGCCCTGGTGGCGGCATCGGGTGTGGCCCAGGTGGAGATGCATCGCCTCAGGAGGAAGGTCGACCCGTGGGCGTCGCCCGACCAGCTTTCGGAGGCCGGCAAGGTGGCCCTCCAGTCCATGTCCACCCAGCTGGCCGCACTGGTGGAGGTGATAGCGAGGCACCGGATCCGCAGGTCCGGATGCTCCCGGAACACCGCCCAGCGGGCGGCACAGGCGGCTGTGACCAGGGAGCTGGAGGTGGCCATCGGTAGCACCGTCGGGCACTCCGGTGACGCCACGGAGGTGGAGGTCGAGCTCCGGAACCACTCGGCCATCGACCTCGACCTTCGGCTGAACGTCGCCCTGCCATCGGGGGCGTGGGCCGTCCTCGAGCCCCGGTCCCGGGGAGCCCAGGGACTGGTGTACGTGGGACCCGTCCACGTGCCCGCCCACAGCCAGGAGACGGTGACCCTGTTGGTCTACGTGCCCACCACCGTCCGCCTCGATTCATACATATTCCCCGTCGAGGTCGTGCCCGAGCCCAGGGAGATCATCGCCGAGCAGAGGGGTGGTGCCCAGTGACCAAGGGTAAGGGGGATCCCGTGGTGGCCCGGGTCGCCATGCTGCTCCAGGCGGCCGACCTCGTGAGGGCTGGCAGACCCCTCCCCGGGGAGAGCCCCTCGAAGAAGCAGCTGGGCAAGATGTTCCACGGGGACTCGTTGATCCTGTCCCGGGCGGCCAAGAACCTGGGCACCGATGCAGCCTCGCTGGAGAGACACGCCAAGGCCTCCCCGGTCCTGCGTGTGGCGACGACGGAACCGCCCCGGTTGTTCGGTCTGTTCAAGCGCAAGGCCGAGCCCTCGGTAGGATGGTCGTCCCCCGAGGACCTGGAGGGACCCTTCGACGACGACCCGGTCGCGGTCGCAGAGGGCGTCAGGGCCCACCAGACGCTGACCGTCCGCGTCCTGCCGCGGGCGTCCGAGGTGCGCAGCCGGTCGGTCCCGGGAAGGCTGAGACGACCTGCGCGGGGGCTCAGGTACATGCCACCGACGCCATCCCGCGAGGCCCTCTTCATGCGGGTGGACCCCGGTCTGGTGGAGCGCTACGCCCTCGAGGAGACCAGCACCGAGAGGCGACGCAGACCCCCCAAGACCCCCCTCAGGTTCTCCGACGGCCATCCCGCCAAGGACCTCTCATCCGCCATCCGTCTCCTGGTCACGGCCGACGGCTCGGAGGTGGCCGACCGCATGCGGAACGGGACCCTGGCAGCCTGGTTCAGGGACGAGGCGGGAGAGGTGGACCTGGCGGCCGTCGTCGACGCCGCCACCCACGCGGCCACCGAGCGACGTGCCGATGACGGGGAGACCCGCGCGCAGCTGCTCCAGTACATCCGGAGGACCCCGGTGGGCGCTGACCTCGAGAGGGGGCTCATAGAGCCCATGACCGAGGCCCTCAGGTCCCGGGACGGTGCCCTGGTGGCCTCCACGGCCCAGGCCCTCCTCCTCCTGGACGCCGACATGGCGGCCGCGGAACTGGCATCGGCCCTCTTCGAGACCGAGGTGGCAGGGCGCGCCGCCGTCCTGGAGGCCATGGGCGAGACGGGCTCTCCCCGGGCCGTCTCGGCCCTGGAGCGCCTTGCGAAGGCCGCCACCCGGGAAGAGGACCGGGAGGGCGCCCTGGCCGCCCTGCGCAAGCTGGCCAGCGAGGGGGCGGCCACGGATGTGGCGACGGCCGCCCTGGAGAGGCTCGGTCAGGTTTGACGAACCGATATGAGACCCGTCGATATCCCAATTCCCGAACAATTGGGATGGCGCCATGTCAATGTTTTAATACTCGCCCCAGCAATATGAGGATGCGAACACAGGGGTTGTGGCCATTCCGATGATTATCATTCGGGCCCATGCGTTTCCGGTAAAAACGGGAAGACATCGCTCCAAGATGTTAGCACTGCTCATGGCCTTTCTTGTGACCCTGGTGCCTGTAATGGGTTGTCTTGACAATCCCAAGGTGGATGTTCCCGACGAGAAGGATCCACCGTACACCGGTTACCATCCTGGATACCAGGTCATAACGACCAATACCGTATGGAATGACTTGGAGGGGTTGACCTCGGGGCCCGTTCGGGTGACGAACGGGTCGAAGCTGAGGCTTGACGGTTGCGACCTCAAGATACCCATCGAGGACATGGCTTTCTTCAATAGACCGTGGTTCGTGGTAGAGGAGGGATCTTTCCTCGAGTTCGAGGATTCGAAGGTGGAGATAATCATGGACCCACGTCTCGAGGGTGCAATGAGGATGGGCCGCTCGAATTTCGGTTCCGGTGAATTCCCTCCCTCATCGGTTAATGGGACGCTTCTACTCTACAGGACCGTTAACCTGGTGGGAACGGTGGATCCGGTCCTTGGATTCGATGTCCGGGCATTGGGCGGTCTCACCTTCGTTGTGGCCATCCAGGAGGTTCCGGGGGCGGACTTGACCATCATCGATAAGGTCCCGCTTACGGGTGATGGCATAGGATGGTGGAACCATATCGAGGTCCCACTGGACCAGTACGTCGGAACAGCCCCCCGTGTAGCGATCTTCCAGATGGAGGACAGCTTGCCCCTTGCGCTAATGACGATACCCGTCGTCACCGATGGGGGCCGTTCCCCGCCTTTGGATGACTTCGGGATTGGGTTCAACGGAGGTTGGGCGACACATGGCCTAGATGATATCGAGTATCTCTTATCGTCTAGATACAATGAAAATTGGTTGATCGAGTGTCGAGGTGAGGTGAGGTTGTGGTCCTCGGTCATCACATCTGCACCGAAGACACCCAGGTCAATGACTAAGAATGACGACGAGATCGTGGACGACGATCCATGGTCATCGAAACCAAAGAACTTGGATTTCCTTCCCAAAGGATTTCACATCAACGTCGATGGTGGGTCCCTCGAGGTCATCGGGTCGGAGGTTACCCATGTGCCCATTCACCTCAATTCGTCCTCGCTCCACGTTATCGACAGCACCTTCATTGGCTACGATTGCGTGAACCTGGCGAGTTCGAACGGTTCCGTTGAGGACAGTGTCTTCACCTACGAGACCTGGAGGACCTGGAACATCAGCACCGAGAACTATCCCAATTTCGATTGGGCCCTGAGCGCATACAATATCACCAGGCAAATCGACCTCACGTTGACAGGATGTGTCTTCGAGGACTTTCCGGAAGCGATCGATCTGAACAACGCGGCTGTGGACATCATTAATTGTGAGTTCCGCCGGAACCAAGAGGTAGCGATCTGGGACCACCGTGATGGAACCGATAGCATATGGACCGATATAAGCACAGGGAACACATTCAATGATTGCGAGGGCGTGCTCTACTTCCGAACACATGGAGCTCTCCTCGATTTCAAGGGACCGATATCCCTTTCGCGGGCGAATGTATTAAATGCCTATCGCCACAGGGAGTTGGATATCGGGTCAGGAAGGGAACTGCCTGAGATCAAACTTCTTTCGATGAACCTGAACAGGTCCGTCATCGCCCTTCCCACGTTCCTCGCCTATGCGGACGGAGACACCTACACGGTCACCAACCTCAGGACCGAACTCTACACATCGTGGGGAGGTTGGGCATCCGTCGACCTGGACACAACGAAGTCGTTCTTCGACGACATTTACTATTGGTACGACGAGTGGTACTTCACCGTCAGCCATTGGGGGTTCTTCAACGTTGACACCTACGAGGTCCCCCCTTTGGAGAAGGAGTGGCTTACCAGGCTGGCAATTGATCTACGTTTTAGGAAGAGACCGGGTAATTTAAGCATCATGATCAATTTCGACGGAGAGCGGACGAAGAACCTGACCATCTGGGATTTTGAATGGGACAACCTGGCCAAGAGATATATCGAACCCTACGTGGACGTTCCTCCCGGAAGACATATTTTGGAGATCGTCCTCACAGACGAACAGTCGTGGAATAATATCCCTGCCACCTTCACGAAGACAGTGGAGATGGATATCATCCGTATCGCAGAGAACACAGGGCCAGACATCCTCTCACAAGCACCGCTGCGTGACGGAACGGTAATCCTCGTTGATCCCAACGTGACCTTCACCTCCAGTGGACCCGTAGAATTCGTCCATGTCAACACACCGACTACATTCTCCCTCAACATCTCTGGGAACTCCTCACTCTCAATACCGTCTATCGGCAGGAACGACTGGAAAGATTTCAGGATCGACATCCAGGGGGAGGGGCATCTCCACTTGGGGAACGGTTCGATGGGGGAAGCGGACATCAACATCTTCGGAGGTTCACTGAGCATGGAGGGTGTCGAGATGATAGGCCTGTCTCTTGTGGGGAGGGCGAGCCATGTATCGGTCGAGGATTGTGATGTCCTGCTCGGGCAGATCTTCAACCTTATCAAGGGAACGAATATGACCATACGGTCATCGTTCATCGAGGCCAACTCCCGCTTTGTGATCGTGAACGATTCCGACCTGAGGTTCATCGACTGTGAGTTATCATCTCCGCACAACTTCGAGATGGAGATGACCATGGTGGGTAACTCGTCCTTCGAGATGATCGGATGCCATGTCACCGATGCTACGATAAGGCTCCTCCACCTTCGCGGGGATTGGGAATGCCTTGTAACAGGTTGCGCGTTCTCCGGAGATGAAGGTGTCATTGAGATCGACGAGCACGAGGACATGGACGACGGGGAGAGGATGCCCCTACCCGTCGGTTCGATCGATGACAACACCTTCGAGGGCACGAATAGTGGCATCGTGATGCCCTACTGGATCCTCGATGGGGTTCTGGGCGAGAACGAACTGAAGGAAGGAGCGAGGATTCTCGCCAAGTACCACTGGGAGAGCACCGATTACCGGGTCGGGCCCGACCCGAACATGATTATATTCTTCATAGAAGGGAAGGGGTCCGCTCTCTATTACGACGACTGGCCATTCGATGGCCACCAGGGCTATGTGAAGAATGTCCTATACCTGGACGTGACCCATGACATAACCGTTGCCCTCGAACCTCCCAAGGCACAAGGCATAGTCTCCATGAGCTCGGTTTCGGTCTACTACGGCAATCCCTGGATCTCCCAGTTCATACCGATAGACCCACTCCTAGAGGTCAACGAGGTGGAATTCACCATATGGGAGGACATGTGGGGAATGGTAACCCTTTGGAAGAAGGCCAATTAGCCGAAATTCGCATGGTCATCGACGATCTAGCCTCTCCTTCCTTATGCGCAATATCTCTTCGGGTTCAACCAGGGTTCGCTTCCCTTGGTCGGTTGCAGTACGGTACATCCGTGACGGTGCACGCACGACCTCCACCTCCGTCATTGGGCTTCCATCCTGGATCAGATCTGCTCGTTCGTACGCCACCTGATCGCTGGGGTCGTCCATCGTGACTGCATCTTCCTCACAGGCACTCACGCACGCCCTGCACCGGACGCAGGGACCGATATCGAGAACGGGTGGTCCTCTCTTCTCAGGCATCTCAAGGCATCCTGACGGGCAGACCTGGACACAGGCTCCGCATCTTGTGCACCCGTCTCGATCGATCCGGGGGATACCTCGCCTCGGACCCTCGTGGATGAGACCTTCAAAAGGCCAGTCCACGGTGGACACCTCCCTGCCCAGGGCAAGGGCGAGGAGACGGAACGCAGGAGGAGCCCTCACGCCATCACCTCCATGATGGCAGCGATGACCACGAGGTTGAGGGCGGCCAGGGGAAGCCAGTGGTTCCGCACCGCCCTGGCGGTCTCCGTGGTGGAGGGCCGGGGCATCGCCGCTGCGAACAACGACGCCACCGCGACCAGGATGTAGGCCTTCAGCAGGGTCCACCAGGCCCCGTCAGCGACGGGACCTGACCAGCCGCCGAGGAAGACCACGGCACCCAGGACGGCCAGGCCGAGGAACCTGGTAGCGACCGCGAAGCGACCGATGGAACTGTGGGGGCCGGGCCATCCCTCCCTCTCCCGGGAGGTGGTGCGCACCTTCGCCAGGCCCGTGGAACCCCAGTACATCACCAGCATGAACAGGACGAATCCCAGGGGGGACAGTATCATGCCCCATCCCCACTCCCCCTGGGCCTCCACGAGACCCTCGCCGGAGGCCGTCCCGCCCACCAGGAAGACCGAGGCGATGGAAAGGAGCAGCACCACGCCGGAGGCCGTTGCCCCGGCCGCCGCACCGTGACGCATCCCCCTGGGCTCCATCAGGGCCAGGGGGATGGGTGCCAGGGCCAGGAGCGTGGATGCCACGACCAGGCCCCATCCGGGGTCGGCCAGCTTGGCCCAGGGGCCCAGGGGGATGAGGGCCAATGCGGCCAGGGCGAGGGCGCCCGATAGCGCCGCCGCCCCGGCGGAGGGGATCCCCTCCCGCTTCCTCAGCAGCAGCTTCAGCCAGTCCGCGGTGCCCTGGAGGATCCCCCAAGGACCGGTGAGGCGGGGTCCCCGTCTGCCCTCCACGTGGGCCCTGACCCTCCGGTCCAACCACATGACGAGGCCACCAGCCAGCATGGCCCAGATGGCCAGGATCACGGCGGCCAGCCCACCGGCCAGCCAAAGGGCCACATCCCCGCTCAACCACTCGACGAACCTGTGGAGGTATCCTCCCGAGAGTCCCAGGCTCTCGAGGATGATCAGCATCGCGTCCAGGAACCACCTCACCAGGTCCAGCAGCATCTGGTAGAGGTCGGTCACCTGTCACACCCCCCGACGCATATGTCCACCGACGCCACTGCCAGGGCTACGGAGCCACCGGGACATCCCAGCAGCAGGTCCTCCAGGGCGGCGGCGTGGGCGAAGTCGGGGCCACGGAGACGGACCCGTCTGGGCCTCTCGGTCCCGTCCGAGACCACGTGACAGAGCACCTCTCCCTGGGGGCCCTCCGCGAGCCCCAGGCCCGCTCCCTTCGGCACCACCTCGGGCATCGCCGCCCTGACGCGACCACCGGGGATGGTCCGGGCGACCTGGGACAGGGTGAGTGCGGAGGACGCCATCTCCAGGAGGCGGACCTCCGTGCGTGCCATGGCATCACCCGCCGTGCGCACCTGAACGGACACACGATGGTCCGAGTACGTGGCGCACCTCCCGTCCGACCGGGCGTCCCGGGAGACCCCTGCAGCCCTCACGAGGGGCCCCGTCATGCCCCAGCCCCTCATGTCCGGGAGGTGGACGGTGGCCAGGCCCTCCAGGCGCGTGAGGGGCGCCAGCTCCTCCGCCTCCCGCACGTACTCCTTGACCGCGGACTGGACCATGTGGGACAGCAGGGTCAACCTGTGGGTCCATTCCTCGGGGGCGTCCATCGAGACCCCCCCCACCACTATTGCGTCCTGCACGAGCCGTTGGCCCGTGACGGCCTGGGATGCGTCCATCACTATCTCGCGGTCGGCCCAGACCCGGCATGCCGCCGCCGTGCATCCCAGGAGCTCCAGGAGGGTGGCGTGGACCAGCATGTGGTCGGCGATGCGCTCCAGCTCGAGGAGCGCCACACGGATGGCACGACCCCGGGCAGGGACCTCCAGGTGGCACAGGCCCTCTATGGCCTCGGCGTACGCCACCTGCCAGTGGACCGAGGACCGGACCGCCGTCCGTGCCACCAGGGGCATGACCCCATCGAAGGGGCGTTCCTGGGCCAGACCCTCCACTCCCCGGTGGAGGTGGCCCACCGAGAGCCGGGCACCGGTCACCCTTCCCTCGCTGGTGCGGACGCGGAGGTCCATCCTACCGCCCATGGGAGCGATGGGCAGGTCCACCCTCGTCCAGCCCTCGTCGCCAAGGGTGGCGTCCCCGGGCGTCACGACGGTCTCCTCGAGGGTCTGCGTGCGCAGGTGGGCCACGTCCCGACGCAGGGGATGGCCGGACCACCATCTCGGGAGCAGCAATCTTCTCATGTCCCCGTGGCCCTCGAAGGTGAGGCCGGACAGCTCCCACGCCTCCCTCTCCAGCCACTTCGCCGCCCTCCAGTGCTTGGATGCCGAGGGCGCGCTGGCATGGCCCTCCCCCTTCTCCCCCAGGGGAAGGGGCGTGGTAAGCTCCAGGAGGGCACCGCCGTCCATGCGGGTCACCAGGTGGACCAGCTCGAGTCCCTCCCCTTGGTCCGTCCGGTCCACCACGGAGATGGCCATCATCTCGTCCAGGCCAACGATGTCGTGAAGGGCGTCCAGCGTCTCCTCCAACAGGTCCGGGATCCCCTCGGCCCTCACGACGTGCCCGTCCACCACATCCACGGACCTCACCAGGTCCCCCGAGAGGTCCTGGAGGCGGGAGGAGAGGTCGTCCGCACCGAGCTGGACCGGGTCCACAGGGGGGTCGGGGACCGCACCCTCCACCCGGGGGTCCTTGCCGGTCACAGCAATCCCCCCTCCTCGGGCGGGACCTGGAAGTAGGGGCCCCCGGTGTCCCGGATGCGCTCGGCCAGCTTCACCAGGCCCAGGAGCACCGCCTCGGAGCTGGGAGGGCAGCCCGGCACGTACACGTCCACGGGCACCACCTCGTCCACGCCGCCCGAGACGGCGTACCCGCCGTTCCACACCCCGCCGCCCACGGCGCAGCTCCCTACGGCGATGACCCAGCGGGGCTCCCCCATCCTCGCCAGAATGTCGGGCAGGTCCATCCTCGCCGCCCGGGTGAGGGGGCCGTCCACCAGGAGCACGTCGCAGCCCTCCGGGTCGTCCTGGAACACGGCACCGATGCCCTCGGCGTCCCAGCGAGGACCCCGGACGGACAGGGACTGGAGGGAGCAGCAGCCGATGCCCGCCGTCGCGGGCCACAGGGAGCGGGCCTGGGACCAGGCGAGGGTCCCCCCCGCGATCCTGTCAAGGGGACGGTCCAGCCGGAGGGTCCTCATGGCGCGACGGCCGACAGCGCCGCTCCACTCGACCAGGGCCCTGCCCTTGCCGTAGCGGGGACCCCTATCCGTCACTGGCGCACCCCCAGCCATGTCGGCAGCGCGTAGCCGACGGATATCAGCAGGACGGCGAAGGCCAGCACGAACCCGCTCGCCGGAAGCTCGTCGAGGGGCGGCACACCGTCCAGGAGCCCGGGCACCATGGCCGCCACGACGAGGAAGGCCGTCAGGAGGGCAAGCAGCGCGCCAATCACGGCTCGCCCGGTGTGGGGTTCCAGCCGCCTTCCCACGGCGGGGGCGCGGGCCGCCTCACGGGCCGCGGGCCTGGGCGGATGGCCGGTGGACAGGAGCAGGGAGGCCCATGCGATGAGAAGCCCGATGAGGAGGCCTACCACTAGAGCCATGACCAGGACCGCCAGCTCCGCCTCGCCCATCGCGTCGCACGATGGCCTTCAGACGTATTGAACGTTTCCCGGGCACGGCGAGTGTTTGATATACGCTCGCGCCCCTTCTCGGAGGCGTGGCGCTAGAGGACCCCAACTCGGTGTACATCATCGGCCTCATCATCGCCGTCATGGTGGGCACCTACGTCTACGCCATCTGGCGGAAGATGTCCTTCACGGCGGCCACGGTGATCGCGAACGTGATCATCTTCATCATCTACAGCGCCCCGATGAACGCTGACATCTTCGAGGACGTCGTGAGGACCCTGGGGTTCAACAACTCATCGCTTCAGACCGGGGAGCAGCTCTGGGGCATGTTCACCCACATGTACATCCATGCCAACTTCCTCCACGTGTTCTTCAACATGTTCATCCTCTTCATCATGGGCATCCACTTCGAGGACCGGGTGGGCTTCATGTGGATGGCCATCGTCTACTGGGGCACCGGCATCCTGGGAGGGGCGGTGCTGACGGGCTACCTGACGTTGCCCAGCATAACCATCGGGATCGGCGCCTCAGCGGCCATCTCGGGGATACTGGGCGCCTTCGCCATCATGTACCCGTGGGACCGGGTGCCGATGGTCATCATCTTCATCATCCTGCCCCGGGTCCAGGTGGCGGTTGGGGCCCTTATCTTCATCCTCTTCCAGACCTTCATGCTCATGTTCGCGATCCAGTTGCCAGGCATGGGGAACGTCAGCTACCTGGCCCACCTGGGCGGCGCCATGGTGGGGGTGGCGTTCGGGTACGTCATGATGAAGAAGGGGGTGGAGGCACCGAAACCAGGGTCCAAGCTGGGCAAGAGGCTGGAAGGCCTGGACTACACACCCCTGGGCGAGCTGGCTTACTCTCCCGCCAACCAAGAGAGGTACGAGGCCCTCCTTGCCGAGGACATCCCCGAGGTGAAGGAGGTGCTGCTGGAGGACCTCGTCTCCCGGGTCCGGTGTCCCCGATGCTCCTCCATCCTGACCCTGAAGGGCACAACGGTGCGATGCGAGGGATGCGACTGGAAGGCCGACCTCCGCAAGGGCAGGAGCGGTTAGCCATCCTCTGTCAAGCTAGGGACCTTAAGATATATTACCGGAGACATGGATGGACCGGACGAGCGGGGTGCCCCTTATAAGCTTCCGAGAATCCATCGTGATCTTCTTCAAGGGGTTCCTGATGGGCAGCGCCGACGTTGTGCCCGGGGTGTCAGGGGGCACCATGGCACTGATAACGGGCATCTACGAGAGGTTCATCTCCGCCCTCCGCAGCATCAACTTCAACTTCGTCGTCATGTTCTTCAAGCGTGACAAGGAGGGCGCTAGGGAGAGCTGGGGGGCCATTGACCTCCCCTTCCTCGTCCCCCTCGTGCTGGGGATACTCGCCGCGATACTGGTGGGCGCGAGGGTCGTGGTGTACGTGCTGGAGACCGCCCCCGGCCCCACCTACGCCTTCTTCTTCGGCCTCATCCTGGCCTCGGCAGGTTTCGTCTCGAAGTACGTGGAGCGGCTCGATGCGAAACACCTCATGCTGGGTGTCCTCGGCTTCGTGATCGTCTTCTACATCACCGGGATGGACGAGGTAGTGGCGAACCACTCCCTTCCCATCATCTTCGTGGCAGGTGCCATCTCCGTATGTGCCATGGTACTCCCGGGGATATCGGGCTCCCTCATGCTCCTCATCATGGGCCAGTACGAGTACCTCCTCACGGCCCTCAACGAGTGGGACATGAAGGTCCTCATCACCTTCGGGGCCGGCGCCGCGACGGGCATCCTCCTGTTCTCGCGCCTCCTCCACTGGCTCCTTGAGCACTACAAGTCCGTCACCATGGCCTTCCTCTTCGGGAGCATGCTGGGCGCCCTGAGGCTACCTGCGGAGATGATCCACGAGACCGTCGATTACTCCTCGATGGCCAACATCATCGGCATCGTCGCGGTGGCCGCCTTCGGCTTCTTCATCGTATTGGTACTGGAGAAGCAGTCCGCCCGGATAGAGAGAAGCTTCGGCCTGGATGAAGAGGATGATTGAGGGGTCCGGAACTGGTATCTAGTCGACCAGGTGCCCTTCGAGGATGACGTCCCTGGTCTGGCCGTCCTCGAACTCGATGGAGAGGGTGGGTCTGAGGATGTGGAAGTCCCGGTGGGTGCGGGATGCGTTCTGACCGCCCATCTCGATGTTGTTGCCGAAGGCCACGTGGACGGTGCCCACCGCCTTCTCGTCCTCCAGCATGTTCCCCGTCACCCGGGCCGCCGGGTTGATGCCGATGCCCAGCTCGCCGACCACGGAGGCCTCTGCGTCGATGGAGGTCAGTTCCTTGATGCGCTCCACCAGCTTCGAGTCCTCCCCCTTGATGGAGGTGATCCTTCCCGCCACCACCTCGATGGAGACGGGCGAGGGGACGCTGCCCAGGTCGCCTATGGTCGAGTCGCACACCAGGGTGCCCTGGACCTCGGTCTCCACGGGCGCCACCCTGACCTCGCCGTTGGGGAGGTTGCCGAAGGTGCCGGGCCCGATGCGCACGTCGGACTCGAAGACGCGGCCCTTGGTGGTGAACCAGACGTCGACCCCCGCCGGGCTGGTCAGGTGGGCCCTCACGACGCCGGCGAGACGGTCCACCATGTGGTCACCGAATTCCGCCTGCTTCCGAAAGTCGACCCTCATGGCCCCCTCGATCATCATGTCGTCGGAGATGCCGGGCCCGTGACCCGTCCGGAGGCCCGCCTTGGCGGCGGTCTTCAGCAGCTCCACCCGGAAGGGGGTCTCCTCCGGATAGCCGATGAACACCGACACCATCACGTCGGCCCCCTCCAGCACCCTCCGCAGGTCGTTGGGGAGCCTGTCCAGTGGTCGCTCGCTGTCCTCCAGCACGAAAAGCCTGCCCTCCATCTTCAACTGGTCCCCCGCCTCGTAGAAGGCGTTGCCGATCTCGATGCGGTGCTCGTCGGTGACGATGAGGAGGTGGTCCCCCTCGTTGGCACCGAGAACGTGGGTGAGGGCGTTGCGGGCTGTCTCCCTCATGACCATGCATCCACCGGAGGCTGCAAGTACCCACTCTGGGTATAAACCTTCCGCATGATGCTCACAAACCTCATTACCCCTCCCCCCCATACCCTGGCCATGGCGCGACCGGCGGACATCGCGAAGAAGGCGACGGCGGCCTACTACGGCCTCTCCGCGGACCCCAAGCGCATCCCCCACGGATGGAACATCGAGTACCTGCGACAGCACTCCTTGATACCCAAGGAGAACGAGTTCCTCATCCGCCTGGACACCCACATCAACGGGAAGTGGTCCGACAACATCGGGAGCGTCTCCCGCACCGCCCGCATGTCCGACCTGGACTTCATCGTCTACGCAAACGACCTGCTGGAGGAGGCCAACCTGCCCATCGTCAAGCCGGGCGACGACCGGACCATCCAGTGGATGGCCTACGTGGCGTCCAAGGACGAGGCCCTGATCCTGGTCCGGGTGTCCAAGGGGAGTGAGCAGAAGCTGCTCCTCGTCAACACCAACATAACGCAGTGACCCCACCGCAACCCTCTTTTACACCCTGCTCCCTTTCGCAGCCGGTGAGCCCGGTGACCGAAACCTCCACCGAGGAACTGATGGCGGCCCTGCAGGAGGTCGTGACGCCCGAAGAGCTCGAGAGGGTCCTTTCTCGTGATGGCCCGACCGGCTATCTCGGCATCGAGCCCTCGGGCCTCCTGACCACGGCCCAGGCCTTCCAGATCGTGAGGACCGTCACCCTACTCCAGAGGGCGGGGGTGCACATGACCATCCTCCTGGCGGACTGGCACGCCTACATCAACGACAAGCTGGGGACCGACATGGACCGCATCAAGCGGTGCGGCGCCTACCTGCAGGCGGTCTTCGAGGCCATGGGAGTGGACCCCGAGATGTCGAAGTACGTGTGGGCCTCCGACCTCGCCAAGCACGACGATTACTGGGAACTGGTGGTCCGCACCCTCAAGGCCTCCTCCCTCAACCGCATCAAGCGGACCCTGACCATCATGGGACGCGAGGAGGACGAGTCCGAGCTCGATGCGTCCAAGATCATCTACCCCGCGATGCAGGTCAGTGACATCTACTACCTGGACGTGGACATCGCCCTGGGCGGCGTGGACCAGCGGAAGGCCCACATGCTCTGCCGCGACGTGGCGAGCAAGGTGGGCAAGCCCGTCAAGTCCCCGGTGGCCCTCCACTTCGCCCTCCTGCCCTCGCTGGCGGGGGGTTCGGTCAAGGACGACCCGGTGGCCGCGAAGATGTCGAAGTCCAAGCCGGATTCGGCCCTGCTCATCCACGACACCCCCGAGGACATCTCCCGCAAGATGAAGAAGGCGTTCTGTCCCCAGGGCGACCTGGACGACAACCCCGTCACCGAGCTGTGCAGGCTCGTGATCATGCCCCACATGGGCGAGCTGACCATCAAGCGTCCCGAGAAGTGGGGCGGTGACATGCACTTCACCTCCTATGACATGCTGGCCGAGAGCTTCGAGTCGGGCCAGCTCCACCCCGCAGACCTCAAGACGGCGGTGGCCGATGCCCTGGCCGAGCTCCAGAGGCCGGTGCGAGAGCGCTTCGAGAAGGACCCCATCCACGAGGAGTTCGTGGTCGGTCAGTAGAGCGAAGGGTGGTGCCATGTTCGAGCTGGTCGACCGGGACTGCACCGGCCGCATCGGCATTCTCCACACCCCCCACGGCAAGGTCCGAACCCCCGCCCTCCTCCCGGTGGTCAACCCCCACAAGGTCACCATCGCCCCCGAGAGGCTGGCGTCCGAGTTCGGGTTCCAGGCCCTCATCACCAACTCGTACATCATCTCGAAGGACGAGCACCTGCGGGAGCGGGCCCTCGAGGGCGGCATCCACGACCTCCTTGGCTTCCAGGGCGCCGTCATGACCGACTCGGGCACCTTCCAGGCCCACGTATACGGCAAGGTGGAGGTGAGCAACGAGGAGATCGTCTCCTTCCAGCGGGACATGGGCGTGGACATCGGCACCGCCCTGGACGTCTTCACCGAGCCCTGGGACGGACAGGAGAAGGCCCGGGCGGGGATGGAGGAGACCCTCCGGAGGATCGAGGAGGCCTCGTCCATCCGCGGCGACATGGCCCTGGCCGGCACCGTCCAGGGAGGCGTCTATCCCAGCCTGAGGGAGGAGATGGCCACCCGGTTGGGCGACATGGACGTGCAGGTCCATCCCGTGGGCGGCGTGGTCCCCATCATGGAGTCCTACGCGTACCGGGACCTGGTTCGTGTCGTCCTGGCGGCCAAGCGTGGTCTCCCGCCGGGGCGACCCGTCCACCTCTTCGGCGCCGGCCATCCCATGATCTTCGCCCTCGCCACGTTGATGGGCTGCGACCTGTTCGACAGCTCCTCCTACGCCAAGTACGCCCAGGACGGACGGATGATGTACGCCGACGGCACCCGGCACCTCAAGGACCTGGGCGAGAGCCCCTGCGGCTGCCCGGTGTGCCGGGAGCACGACGGCGAGAGCCTGAGGGGCCTGCCCAAGGCCGAGCGGGAGGTCACCCTGGCAAGCCACAACCTCTGGGCCTGCCAGGACGAGCTCCGGGTGGTCCGGGAGGCCATCCGGGAGGGCTCGCTGTGGGACCTGGTCGACAGGAGGTCCCGGGCCCACCCCCTGCTGTTCGAGGGGTACAAGGAGCTGTGCCTGCAGGCGGGACAATTGGAACCCTACGAGTCCATATCCAAGCCCTCGGCCCTGCTCTACACCGACCACCTCTCCATGAGGCGGCCCATCGTGATGCGCTACGCGCGTCGGGTGTTCTCCCGCTACAGCTACCCGGACAAGCGGGTGCTGGTGGGCTTCGAGGAGGGCTCGCGCCCCTACGGCCGCCACTACGCCGACGCCATGGCCAAGGTCCTCGAGGTGGCCGACGCCCACTTCAACGTCAAGACGGTGCTGGGCCCCGTCCCCATCGAGCTGGACGAGATGTACCCGGTGGCCCAGACGGTGGAGGCGGCGCCATGGGACGGCGAGACCGTCCGGAGGGTCAACCACATGATGGAGCACTGCTCCCACAACCTCAGCAATCCCCTGGCCGTGATGTACGACGGGGACGAGACCCTGGACATGCTCCGCACGATGGAGGGCAGGGGAGGGAGCTTCGACATCATGATGGCGCGGACCCGGGCAACGGCGGACATGCAGTTCGGGAAGGGCGCCGCCGACATCCTTCTGGACGGCACCGTCGAGCATGTGACCTCGAAGAGGACGGGGAAGCTGCGGAACGTCATCGTCGATGGGGAGCACATCCTGTCCATGCGCGCCCATGACGGCATGTACACCCTGAAGGTCGCGGGAGCAAGGAAGCTCCATGCTGCGTGGAGTTCGCCCCGGCTCCGGGTGATCGTCGACGAGGACGCCGCGCCCTACGCGAGGGACGGCAAGTCGGTGTTCGCCCAGTTCGTGGTGGACGCCGACAAGGACATCCGGCCGGGAGACGAGGTGCTGGTGGTGGACCAGGCCGACGGGCTGCTCGCCGTGGGGAGGACCCACCTCAATCGGCAGGAGATGCTCTCTTTCCAGAAGGGTATGGCCGCCAAGGTCAGGGAGGGTATCACCGACGTTGATACCCCTGGCTCCCTATCGGATTAGAAACATCGTCGATCCAGGGCAATGGACGGGGCGATATCGCTTTCACCCGCCCCGAGGAAAAGTATTCAACGGGTATGGCCATTTATGTACCGTTCGGTATCCCGGGGATGCGAGATGGAGGCGAGGACATGACCACTGATGGGTCGGAGGATGGTGTCGAGACGGATCTTGCGGTCCCCGCCAGGTACGCTGACCTGTTCTGGGACCTCGACCCCGCCACCCTCGATCCCCGTATCCACAAGGACCAGGTCATCCGGAGGTTCCTCGAGGCCGGGGACTGGGACGCGATCTCCTGGTTGAGGGGGTCGGTCGGCGATGAAACACTGCGGGACTGGTTCCTTCGAACGAGGGGTCGAGGACTTGACCCGAGGCGTCTCCGTTTCTGGGAGCTGGTCCTCTCCCTCCCCCGTGAAGAGGTGGAAGGCTGGGTCGAAGAGATGCGGAAGGACCCTTGGCACAGGAGGGCGTCATCCTGATCTGGC
This sequence comes from uncultured Thermoplasmata archaeon, assembly GCA_965369625.1. Classification (GTDB taxonomy): domain Archaea; phylum Thermoplasmatota; class DTKX01; order DTKX01. The sequence goes on from CBDUQW010000052.1 coordinate 23,843, forward strand.
ACGACGAGGTGATGGATGATCCCGTCAAGGTGGTCCTCTCGTCCCTGGCACCTACGATGACCGAGAAAGGGTTCTACCTGGGCGGAGGCACGGCAGTGGCCATACATCTCGGTCACCGCCGGTCCCAGGACCTGGACTGGTTCTCGCCGACCAGGTCGTCCGACATGATGGTCCTGGTGGGCGACCTCCGGGCGGCGGGGGTGGACCTCGTCGTCGCCAGCGTAGAGAAGGGGACCCTCCATGGGAGCATCGACGGGGTCCCGGTGAGCTTCTTGGACTATCCCTACACCCTCTTGGAGGCGCCCGTGAGCCATCCGACCATGGCGTTCCGCCTGGCGACCCTCCTGGACCTGGCTTGCATGAAGCTCTCGGCCGTGGCCCAGAGGGGTTCGAGGAGGGACTTCCTGGACATCTACGCGATGGGCCGGTCGGACATCGACCTCGGGACCATGGTATCGCTGTACAGAAGGAAGTATGGGATCGAGGATATCTCCCATCTGATGTACGGCCTTTCCTACTTCGACGACGCGGACAGGGAGGCCATGCCGACAATGGTATGGGATGTCGAGTGGGATGAGGTCAAGGGTGACATCAGGAATTGGGTGTTGGAACTGGTCGGGTAGGACCGGGCTCAGTTCCAGTTCTTGGGAAGGTAGGGCTCGTAGGTCTTGCGGAAGCCCTTACAGTGGAAGAGGGCCCTTCACCTCATGCTCACCGTTTTCGCCTTCCCCTCAGGATGACGAAGGTGACCATAGCGACCACGGCCATCATTGCACCAGGGCCCGGGCTCTCACCGGAGGATTTCATCGTCTCCGTCTCTGTCTCGGAGCCGAGGGAACCCATGAACCCTGTGGTGTCGGTTGCCACGATGTAGAACTCGATCTCATCTGCGCCCTCCAGGTCCCCCTTCTTGATCTTGCCGCTGTACCTGTCACCGTCCAGGGTGAGCACGAGCTGCTTCCAAGTGCCCTTCCCGTCCATCCTGTAGTGGAGGACCGCTTCCGCCACCTCTGTGTCCTCGTTTATCGTCACCTCGACCTTGAGGTCCCTTTCCGGGTCGAACTTCTGGGGGGTGACCTTGATTATCTTGGGAGGGCCGGAATCGGTCTCATCCATGTCAACTGTGAGTGTGTACTCGCCGTACGTGTCGCCCGTGACCCCCTCCAGACAGATGTACCAGTTCGTACCCAGAGGTGTGGCCGCGGGGAGCAGCCACGAGCACGACTCCTCGTCTCGGACCTCCATGGTCTTCATGGGCGTGGTCAGGTCGTCATCCGTGTAGACCTGGACCCTCATCGGACCCGCCTTGTCGCTGCAGTCCAGACACAGACCCAGGGTCCATCCCGCCTTGACGACCACCCGGTACACATCCTTGGTGTCATGGAACCCGTACTCGCCCGTGTGCTCCCCGGCGTCCAGTCTGAGAGCGTTGCCGATGTCGCATGGGGCGTCGCCTTCCGTCCCCCCATCGTCCTGCATATCGTAGTACAGGGAGAACTCGTATTCCCCGGGTGACTCCTCCCCCTCGGCCCCGACAGAGACCGAGATGTACCACCACTCCATGTCCAGCTCGCAGGCGATATAGATGTTGGCAAACTCCCTCACGCCACCATTGGAATCTATGGTCGCTACTGTCCCGTTCCCGGCGTCCTTCACGAGGAGGCTTTGGGTTCCGGATGTCAGTGTCTTGAACGACAGTCCGATGATGTCGCCACCAGCCACCTCCATCTTGTAAAGGTCCCTTCTGTCGGTCATGTTCACCGAGCCAACGTAGGTTTCGGACAATATCACTTCAGCATCCACGCGATCGTCGTTCGGTTCCACGTCCGCCGCGACCATGGCCGCGCCTAGAACAAGTAGCAGCCCCAGCCCCAGGAGTCCCAGGACGGGGCGAGTGCTCCGCATTGGCATCTGCCGATTCCCCCGGGCTTCCATTGGGAGGACCATATATTAATATGTTACCTACCGGGGGGACTGTCCAGAAGTCGTTGCTTAAAAATCAAGGAAGCCAGTAACCTTTGA
>CBDUQW010000053.1:0-25857 GCA_965369625.1 uncultured Thermoplasmata archaeon
CAAATCCTGTCCTAGCCAGACAGTACCCTCAGACCTTATTCCTGAAAGTCAAGTCATAGAATCTTATATAGAAACCATTTCTTCTGAAAAATGAAACTGTACTGCCCACAAAAAAAGGGACCCACTGACAATTCCGAAACTTCCTGAATCCCCCAATTGTCGGCATCATTTTTCTGAGACATGCCAACAATCCTTATTGTAGGTTCGAAACAGTGAAGACCTGTTATAGTCTGATATCCCTTGCACTACGTCCGCTTCTCGAAGAGCTTCTCCGTGGGCTGGATGAGCACGTGGTACTTGACCTGGGAGGAGCCATCCTCCCCCTCGACCCACCAGACGAACTCGTAGGTGCCCACGTCCTCGGGGTTGAGCCGGATGTTCTTGTCGTAGGCCGACCCGATGGTCTCGGGGATGAGCACCTTCCCCGAGGATTCGTTCCACACCTTGAAGTGGACCAGGGGCTGGAGGACCATGCCGGCGTAGGGGACGTCGTACTTGATGTGGACCTGGTAGTCCTCCTTGAGCTCGCGGACGAAGCTGTAGGTGGAGTTCGTCTCGTCGCCTGCCTTCAGGTCGGTGCGACCGTCGTAGGTCTCGATGGAGCCCACCTCCACGATCTCGTCGTTGGTCATGAACGCATAGGTCGCGGTGATGGCCAGGGCCACGACGATGACCGCGAGGACCATCTCCAGGGTCGTCCACCCGTAACTGCTCGACCTGCTCTTGCTACCCTTCTTGCCCTTCTTGGCCATGGGACCACCTGCCCGGTGATGGCCCCGGCGGGGGAAAAGGATGTCGGCCTACGGATGTGCGGGGTACTCCTCCTCCCGCTGGTGGTTGACCTTGGCCTCGCGGATGGTGTCGGACAGCCGCTCGATGCCCTCGTCGATGAGGTCGTCCTCGGAGTAGGAGAAGTTGAGGCGCATGCTGTCGGTGCCGCGGCCGTCGGTGTAGAAGGGACGGCCCACCACGAAGGCCACGTTCTTCTTGAGGGCCCTGAAGAAGAGGTCGTCGGTGTTGATGCCTCCCTTGATGGTCGCCCACAGGAACATGCCGCCCACGGGCCGGGTCCACTTGACGCCCTCGGGCATGTGCTCGTCCATGGACTTCAGCATGATGTCCCGCTTGCGCTTGTACATCTCGCAGATGAGCTTGATCTGCTTCTCCACGTAGCCGTACTCCATGTACTTCCAGGCCACGAACTGGTTGAAGGCGGGGGAGCACAGGTCCGCCGACTGCTTGGCGAAGACCATCTTGTGGACCAGTTCCTCGGGTCCGGTGACCACGCCGATGCGGAACCCGGGCACCAGGATCTTGGACAGCGTCTTCATGGAGAGGACGCGGCCCTCGTGGTCCAGGGACTTGATGGAGTGCTGGGAATCGCCCTCGAACCTGAGCCTCCCGTAGGGGTTGTCCTCCAGTATCAGCAGGTCGTCGTACTGGTACACGATCTCCAGCAGCTGCTTGCGGCGCGCGTCGGGCATGGTGACGCCGGCAGGGTTCTGGAAGGTGGGGATGACATACAGGAACTTGGGGAGCTGTCCGGCCTTGTGAAGCCTCCTGAGCGTCTCCTCCAGCTCGTCGATCTTCATGCCGTCGTCGTCCATGTCCACGTGGACGACGTCGCAGCCGTAGACCAGGAAGGCGTTGGAGCCGCCCAGGTAGGTGGGTGCCTCGGCCACCACCTTGTCGCCATCGTTCAAGAGGATCTTGCCCAGCAGGTCCAGGGCCTGCTGGGAGCCGTTGGTCACCACCAGCTCGTCGCCGTCCCGGAACTCGCCGTCCTTGGCATAGTCCTCCTTCAACCAGTCCCGGAACTGGGTGACCCCCTCCGTGGCACCGTACTGGAGGGCCACGGGTCCGAAATCGGTCAACACCTCGTCCACTATCTCCCGTATCTCCTGGATAGGGAACGCCTTCGGGTTGGGAAGCCCTCCCGCGAAGGATATCAGGTCGGGCTTGGCGGTCAGCTTCAGCAGCTCGCGTATCTCTGATGCCTTCATGTTGCCGGCCAAGTCTGAGAATAGAGGCTCGAAGTTGATACCCATCGGTCCACCCTTCCCTGAATCGCGTCCCTCGGATATCAGCCTTCCGTGACTTGCCGTGGCACGGCTAGCCGTTGCGGGAGATACCGATGACCACCCGGTTCCCGTCGATGTCCCAGGTGCGCTCCAGGCCCCCCTCACCAGTGGCCGGGGATGCTCCGATGGACACGTCGTCGGCCCGGACCTCCTCCTTGAGGTGCTCCAGGTGCTGACGGAGCCTGCCCTGTCCCACGTCGTCCAGGGCGATGCTCAGGTCCACCCGTTCCTCCATGTCCAGGTCCATCTCCTTGCGCATCTCCTGCACGCGCCGGACCACCTCGCGGACCAGGCCCTCGGCGAGGAGCTCCTCGTCCAGCTCGATCTCGAGCACGACGGTCACCTCGCCCACGGGGTTGGTGCGGAACTCTCCCCGGTCCACCAGGTCCACCATCAGGTCGTCCATGGTGACCGTCCAGCCGCCGGGCAGGTCCGCGGAGCCGTCCCGCTCCAGGGTCTCCAGGAGCTCTGCCGGGTCCGCGTTGCGGATGGCCTCTCTGGCCTGGTTGGCGTCGCCCTTGTAACGGGGGCCGAGGGCACCCATGTTGGGCCGGACCCTGCGCTCGAGGAAGCCCTCCATCGAGGCCGCCCGCTCGACGGCCTTGACGTTCGCCTCCTCGGCGATGAGGTCGTCCAGGACCGAGGTGGCGGCCAGGGCCTCTCCCTCGCCCACCAGGATGACCCGGCGCAGCGGCTGCCGGTTCTTGATGTCGGCGGCGGCCCTCATGGCGCGCACCGCCTCGCTGACCTCGCGGGCCACGCCCATGGCGGCCTCCAGCTCCTCGTCGCGGAGGGCGGGGTCGCCGGCGGGCCAGTCGGTGAGGTGGATAGACAGGGGGTCGTCCTCGCCCCGCAGTCCCTGGTAGATGTGCTCGGTGATGAAGGGTATGAGGGGGGCGCACAGCTTGGCCAGGGTGTCGAGGGCGTCCCGGAGGGTGCCGTAGCAGGCGGCCTTGTCCCCGGTCATGCCCCCGATCCAGACGCGCCTGCGGCTGCGACGCACGTACCAGTTGCTGAGGTCGTTGACCAGGAAGTGCTCGACGGCGCGGGCGGCCTTGTGTATCTCGTACACGTCCAGCTGGGCAGTCACCTCCTCCACCAGGTGCTGGAGCCGGGACATGAGCCACCGGTCCAGGGGAGGCCTGTCCGCCGGTGGTGGGGCCTCGGAGCCGGGGCCGAAGTCGTCCAGCTGGGAGTAGGTACGGTAGAAGCTGTCGGTGTTGTACAGCGTGAGCAGGAAGCGTCCCACCACCTCGCGCACCTGGTCCTCGTCGAAGTTGACATTATGCCAGGGGGCGTTGATGGAGAACATGTACCATCTCAGGGCGTCGGCACCGTGGCGGTTGAACATGTCCCAAGGGTCTACTGCGTTGCCACGGGACTTGGACATCTTCTTGCCTTCCTTGTCATGGATGAGGCCGAGTGCAAGGCAGTTCCGGTAGGAGAGGTCGTCGAAGACCGAACCAGCGATGGCGTGCATCGTGTAGAACCATCCCCGGGTCTGGTCCATCGCCTCGGAGATGAAGTCCACGGGGAAGTTCTCCTTGAACCTCTCCTCGTTCTCGAAGGGGTAGTGCCACTGGGCGAAGAAGGCGGAGCCGGAGTCGTACCAGGCGTCGATCACGTACTCCTCCCGCTCCATGTCACCACCGCACTCGGGACAGGCCAGGACCCACCGGTCGATGTAGGGTTTGTGCAGGTCCAGCTCACCCTCGGGCTCGACACGGGCCAGCTGCCGCAGCTCAGCGACGGAGCCCACGCAGTGCTGGTGGCCACACCCGCAGTTCCAGATGGGCAGGGGGGTGCCCCAGTACCGGTCCCGGGACAGTGACCAGTCCTTGAGGTTCTCCAGGAAGTCGCCGAACCGACCGTCCCTGAGGTTATCGGGGAACCAGTTGACCCTCTGGTTGGTGGCCTGCACCTTCTCCCTGATGGTGGACATCCTGATGTACCACGAGGGGAGGGTGTAGTAGAGCAGCGGGGAGTCGCACCTCCAGCAGAAGGGGTAGGTGTGGACGTGGGTGGACCGGTTGAACAGGAGGCCCCTCTCCTTGAGGTCGGCCATGATCTCCTCGTCGGCGTCCTTCACGAAGCGGCCAGCCCAGGGGGTGACCTCCGATGTGAACTTGCCCTCGTCGTCCACGGGCTGGGGCGACGGCAGGTCGTACTCCAGGCCCAGCTCCGCGTCCTCCTCCCCGAAGGCGGGGGCGGTGTGGACCACGCCCGTGGTGCCCTCCTCCAGGGTCACCCAGTCGGCGGTGGTCACGTAGTGGCCGGGCCTGTCCAGCACGACGAAGTCGAAGAGGGGCTCGTACATCTGCGCCTCCAGCTCGTTGCCGAAGAAGGTCCGTTCCACCTCGTACTGCCCCTCGCCCAGGACGCTGTCAAGCAGGTTCTGGGCCAGCACCAGCTGCTCGCCCTTGTAGTGCACCAGGGCGTAGCGTTCCTCGGGATTGACGGCGAGGGCAACGTTGGAGATCAGCGTCCAGGGCGTGGTGGTCCACGCCAGGATGAACATGTTCTCCTTGCCCTTCATCTTGAACTTGATGGTGATGGAGGGGTCCTCGGTGTCCCGGTAGCCCTGGGCCACCTCGTGGGACGACAGGGTCGTTCCGCAGCGGGGGCAGTACGGCACCACCCGCACGCCCTTCTCGATGAGGCCCTTGTCCCAAAGCTGACGCAGGGACCACCACACCGATTCCATGTAGTCGGGGCTGAAGGTGATGTAGGGGTCGTCCATGTCGATCCAGAAGGCCATCCGGTCCGACATCTGCTTCCACTCGTTCACGTAGCGGATGACGCTCTGCCTGCACTTGGCGTTGAACCTCTCGATGCCGTAGTCCTCGATGGCCTTCTTGTCGTGGAGGTCCAGCTCGGCCTCCACCTCCAGCTCGACGGGCAGGCCGTGGGTGTCCCAGCCCCCCATGCGCTCCACCAGGAAGCCCCGCATCGTCTTGTAGCGGCAGACCAGGTCCTTGAAGGCGCGGGCCTCCACCGAGTGGATGCCAGGCAGGCCGTTGGCGGTGGGGGGGCCCTCGAGGAAGATGAAGGGCTGGGCCCCCCGCCTGATGTCCACGGACGCCTGGAAGCAATCGTGTTCCTTCCAGAACTCCACGGTCCTCTCCTCTAGGGCGGGGGGTTCGTACTTCCTCGAGCTCGGCTCAGACATGTCGGCACGTCCTTTGTAGTAGTCTGGGCGAGAAAGGCGGTACGGTTAAAAAACGTTGCGGATGCCAGGAGGGCGTCTCAGTCTTCGGGCAGGGCCGGTTCAACCGAGCTTCTCCAGGTTGTCGTCGACCAGCTTCAGCACGTCGTCGAAGCGGTCGACCTTCTCGTGGATGGTGATCGCCCCCTCCCCCCCCTCGTGCAGGTGGAGCTCTATCACCTTCATGTTGTACACCTCGTTCCTCGTGTAGCCGCGGAAGTCCTTCCACGGGTGGAAGACCGGGCTTCCCTTGGGAGGCTTGACCAGCAGGCCACCCTCGTACACCTCAAGCTTGGGAACGCTCACGAACAGGGTGAGGATCATGATGCCGATGAAGAGGAGGAAGCCACCCCCGACGATGAAGATGACGTACATCCACCATGCGACGCCCATCCAGAACCAGAGGAGCAGGCCGATGACCAATAGTATAACGGCCGGGATGAGGTAGATCATCGCCGCTGACCTGAGGTTGGCCTCGATGGCCTTCATCGTCTCGCTGGAGGTCTCGGTGACGAACTCGCCCCGTTCAGTCTCCCTCTCAGACTTCGGGTCAGGCAATCAAGGGTCCCCCGCCAGGGCTCAATCCTCCGCGTCGCCCATCATCCGCTTCATGAAGTCCACGGCCTCCTGGCGCTCCCCTCCCTCTCCCGGAGGCTTGGGTCTGGCCGCGGGGCCTTCCGCCTCTATCGTCTCCACCTCGACGCCGGCATCCGCGGCGGTGCCGCCGGCGGCCACCGCGGCCGCGCCGGCCTCGGAGCCCTCCGCCGTCGCCGCCTTCTGCCGCCGGATGAACCAGTCGAATCCCACGATGAACACGACGGCGGCCACGATGGCGAGGACCACCACCCAGAAGGTCAGCTGGGCGTAGATGGGGAGGTCCTTCGTCTTGACGGTGTAGGGGTTGCTCGTGGTGTACAGGTCCTCGGTGTCGTAGGTCACGATGGAGCAGTAGTACTTGTGCCCGGGGTCCAGTCCGGTGTAGGTGTACCTGGTCAGCGTCTGCTTGATGATGGTGTCCACCCTGTCCCCCATGTCGTTGGACTCGGTGGAGATGTAGACCTCGTAACGGTCGAAGTCCGCCTCCTGGTTCTGGGCCCACTCGATGGTGATGGAGTCGGTGGTGGAGGAGGCCTTCTGGATGGCCGGGTAGGAGGGTGGCATGTTGACCACGGACCTCCTGTAGACGCCCATGGAGAATCCCATGGGGCCCAGGGGTCCCTTGTTGACCAGGATGAAGGCGTAGGTGCCGGTGTTGGCGGCCAGGTAGGTGCCCGACCCGTCGATGAGCTTGTTGCCCTCGGTGACCTTGAGGGAGATGGTGTGGACCGGGGTGGTGCGGAAGGCGCCGAGGGGGTCGAAGATCTGGAGCTCCAGGTACACGTCCGAGGACCAGTTCCCCTGGTCGTAGCCCAGCTGGATCTCGAGGTTGTCGCCCACCGTCAGGTCGACGGTGTAGATGTAGACGATCTCGTCCTCCTCGAAGGCGTCGTTCTCCACGTGGCCGATGGCTCCGAACTCGGTGGCGTTGGTGTTGGCGTGGATGGCGAACTGCTGCCTTCCGTCCACCTGGGTCACGTTGGCGAACAGCAGCTTCTCGGGGGAGTCCAGGCCCCATCCGTGGATGGCGATGACGCCGGTGTTGATATTCTGGTCCTCTCCCACGTCCACCATGGACACGGGGTTGGTGTAGAGGCCGTTGGTCAGCAGCTTGAGGGCGTGGGTGCCCCCGCCGGAGACGTACGCGCTGGCGAGGGCCGACCACGAGTCGGACGAGACGGTGAACTGGAACTGCTCGTGGCGGTTGTACTCGTTGACGTAACCCCTCATGGGGCGGTCCAGGAGCTGCCCGTCCACGGTGGCGTCCAGGATGTACTGGAGCTCGCCCAGGTTCGCCAGGTTAAGCACCATCACGGCGTACCTGATCGTATCCCTGGAGGTGAAGATGATCTCCTGCTCGGTGCCCGGTCCGTAGGCGCTGTAGTCCCTCGGTCCAGCCTCCGGGTCAGAGGTCGACATGTAGGGCGCGTCGGGGGCGAAGAGGAAGAGGCCCAGGTCATAGGAGTAGGTGTAGCCGGGCGGCATCCTGAGGGAGATGTCGGCGGTGGAGCCATCGTTCAGCGTCGGCGAGAAGCACGCCCCGATCTCCTGGTCCGTCAGGTTCATGTCGCCGCCTGGCCACGAGCCGGCACTGTAGGCGATCTGCACCTGGTATGAGAGGGTCCTGCCCTCGGGCACGTCGGCGGTGAGCAGCACGAAGTGACGGGGGTTCCCGGTGGCGAGCTGGGTGCCGTCGATGACGAAGGCCCCCACCGGGTCCTCCTTGGTCAGCTCCAGGGTGGAGAGGGCCACCGAGTCGATGCTGGGCCACCTCAGGGTGGCCGTCATCGGCGCCACGGGGTCGGCCCCGGGCAGGCGGACCACCACCAGGGTGTAGTCGTCGTAGACGGCGTTGAAGTTGAAGGCGTCCTGGACGTTGTCCACCGTCAGGACACCGGTGTTGAGGGAGACCAGGCTGGATGGGAATCCGTTGATGGCGTAGATCAGCTCGTAGTCCAGGGCCTCCATGGGACCGACGTTCGCCACGACTATCAGGTGTTCGCCCGGGATGGACGCGGTGTACATCAGGGAGGGGTCCCGGCTCTCGCCGGGGACCGACATCGCGGCCACGTCGCCCTCGGTGCCAAGGGCCCTGTAGAGCGGGCCCGGGGCGAACACGTAGAGGCCGAACTGGTAGGGGTAGGTGTACCCGACCGGTGGCGTCATGGTGAGGTCTATGGTGTCCCTCTCCTCGAGGTCCACAACGTACGTCTCTAGGAACTCTATTGCGGTGAAGGAGCCCGTAAGGTTGTCCGATTCTGCCGAAAGGTTCCTGGGCGAGTTCTCCAGCTCGATGACGTAGTAGGGGGAGCCCGTCTCCACCTCCTGACGGACGTAGTAGGTGGTGTCGCCGGTCAGGCCATGGCCGTTCACCGCGAGAAGCCCGATGGGCTCCAGCTCCGTCTGGCCCTTCTTGCTGCCCGGCACGTATCCCACCTGGTCCCGCAGGATGGGGTTGGTGTCCAGGGCGGTGCTGTGAAGGTTGTGCCAGTAGGAGCCCTCGGAGGAGACCAGCTTGCTGCCCACCAGGTTCCATTCGTTCCTCTGGGCCTGGAACTGATAGAGGTCCTCCCGGTTCTGCTCGTTCAGGTCCCCCCACAGGGGGGTGTCGTCCACCAGGGCCCTGCCCTGGATGGTGACTTCGAGGGTGAAGGGGATGTTGTCCCGGGGGGCGAAGTTGACGATGGCCACGGCGTATATGCCGCTGACGGGGGCGGTGAACACCACCGACTGCTCGAGGTTCTCGCCGCTGCGCGACATGGCGATGGGCCCGCCGGAGGGCCTCTCGCCGGAGATGGAGTAGTGCTTCTCCACCGGCGGGAACACGTACATACCCAGGTCGTAGTCGTAGTTGTAACCGGTGTCCACCCTCAGCCGCAGGTCCGCGGTGTGGGACGACTGGAGGTCGATCTCGTACAGCATGAAGATGTCGGAGCTGCTGAGGGAGCCCGGCGTCGTCGCGTTGGTGGATGGCAGCGTGGCCGACGAGCTGGCGAACTGGATGGTGAAGGGCACCACCGTGCCTCCCTTCATGTACTCCACCTTGGTGAAGTAGGTGTCGTCGATGCCGATCTCGTAGCCGTTGAGGGCGACGATGCCCACGGGGCTCTCGTCCGTCAGCTCATCGATGGCCAACCAGTTGCTGTCAGGCGTCGGCCAGTGGAGGGAGTGGGTGAGGGTCCGGTCTATCTCGCCCCGGGCCTTGACCACGGCGGCGCTCCACTCGTCCGCGTCCACGTCGATGCGGTAGTAGTCCTTCCGGTTGACACGGGTCATCGTCCCCTCGTCGATCTGCCCATCGCTGAGGGGCTTGCCGTTCACGCCGACCTCCAGCTCGTACATGATCTGGTCGGGCAGACCCTGGTTCAGGATGACGATGAGGTAGGTCCCCGGGTCCATCACCACGTGGACCAGGGCCTGCTCGCTGTTCTCGCCCTCGTCGGAGTACTCGATGGGAAGGGCTCCGCCGGTCCCCTCGTACTGGTGGTACCGGCTGGTGGGCGAGAATAGGAGGAGCGCGAAGTCGTAGTTGTAGGTCCAATCGGGCGGGATGGTGAGCCGCAGGTCGATGGTGTCCCTCTTCTGCAGGTTGATCTCGTAGGCCATCACCACGCCGTCGGGCCCCATGTCGTCGGTCCGGGTCTGGCTGTTCCGGCTCAACGTGGTGAGGCCCTTTCGCAGCTGGAGGGCGTAGGAGGGCGAGTACGTGGTCTGCTCCTGGGAGCAGGCGTAGTCAGTGTCGGCTGTGAGGTCATGGCCGTTGATGGCGATCACGCCGGCAGGCATCGTGTTGACGATGGTGCCCACATGTGTCTTGACGATGGGGTTCTTGGAAGAGATGTTGGTCCGGATCCCGTGGTTGTACGAGCCCGTCCCCTGGTAGATGTTGGAGGCGACCACGGTCCACTCGCCGGTCTCGGCGGTGAAGTTGTAGTCGTGGCGGTCGTCCAGGGTGCTCAATGTACCCCTGTAGACGGTATCGGGGAACATGTTGGTCGCTGCCGCTGCCACCAACACGGGACCGAGGGCACTGACGATCATCAGAGCAACGACCAGAACCGCCAGTGGACCGATACGGGATTCTCCCATCCAAATCCTCCTTCCGCTAACTGGGCATGATAACCCCTATAAAAATAAAAAGGTTGTTATGTGCGCTCTGGGACCTGAGCTGGCCCGGGCATGACATCCCTCCTTGAGAACCACCCGGCAAAATACTTGTGCGATGGAGGAAAATGCACCCGGGATGGTGGACCTCCTCGTCTTCACGCTGGTGATACTCGCCGTCGCCTTCCTCCCCAGCCTGTACTTCCTGGTGAAGGTCCGCAACTGGGAGAGGTACGGCCGGGAGCCTTACCGACGCCTCCTGTTGTGCTTCGGCTATGGGGCCGTGGTGGCAATCATCATATCCATCATCTTCGAGTTGATCATCCTTGGGAACCTGGATAACTTCGAGCGGCTCTACGAGCTCGGCGACGAGAGCTTCCTGGGGGCCGTCCTCGTCGCGCCCGTGGTGGAGGAGAGCGTCAAGGCCTTCGGTCTGGTCTTCGTCACGGTCTACCTGTTACGCGAGGAGGACGGAATGGTCTACGGCATCGCGATAGGCCTCGGCTTCGCTGCTACGGAGAACCTATTGTACGAACTCTCGGCCCTTTCCGTGAGCGTGGAGGCCTACCTGCTCACCGCCATCATGCGCACGGTATCCAGCACTATCCTCCATGCAACAGCGACGGGCGTTTCGGGTCTGGGGGTCGGTCGTGCCGTCGTCCGGAAGCAGCCCCTGTTCTTCGCCTTGCCGTTCCTGCTGATAGCAATAGTGATGCACGCCGTCTTCAACTATATAGCCACCATCGCCACCTCGAATCCTGACCTCTTCGGCGATTTCACGTGTATGGTGACCTTCCTGATGCTGCTTCTCTTCGTCGTCGTGGCATGGCGGATGGTGCGGAATCGCATATCCTCGGCATAGCGACGCCCTCGACCCACGTGGTCAGCCCGGCAACATTTTTTATCTAGGGCCCCCCATCCACCGACGTTCCCATGCCCCAAAGACGTCCCACGTCCATCCTGGTGGCCTTCGGCGGAAACGCCATCCTGAAGGAGCACCAGCGGGGCACGGCCGAGGAGCAGTTCGCCAACCTGGATGTGGCCCTCGAGTGCGTGGCCGACCTCGTCCAGGAGGGTTACAGGGTCATCATCACCCACGGAAACGGCCCCCAGGTGGGCGTGCTGATGCGCCAGGGCGAGGTGGCGGAGGACATCCTGCCCACCATGCCCCTTGACGTGCTGGTGGCCGAGACCCAGGGCCAGATAGGTTACATGATCCAGAACACCCTGGTCAACATATTCCGCAAGCGGCAGATCAAGCGGAACGTGGTGTCCGTCGTGACCCAGGTACTGGTGAACGCCGACGACCCCGCCTTCGACGACCCCTCCAAGGGGGTGGGCCGGTTCTACACCGAGGAGCAGGCGAAGGCACGGATGGCCGACAGGGAGGATCTGGTCATGCGGGAGGACGCCGGCCGCGGCTGGCGCAGGATGGTCCCCTCGCCCGAGCCCATCGACGTCCTCGAGGTGGACTTCGTCAAGGAGGCCTTCTCCGAGGGCGACGTGGTCATCGCCTGCGGCGGCGGCGGCATACCGGTGACGTTCAAGCAGGGTCGGTACATGGGCGTCGAGGCCGTCATCGACAAGGACCGGGCCTCGGCCGTGCTGGCTGCGCGCTGCGGTGTCGAGGTTCTCCTCATCCTCACCGACGTGGAGCAGGTATTCCTGGACTACAACAAGCCCTCCCAGACGGGCATCGACTACATGTCCGTGGAGGAGGCGATGGACCACCTCCGGGACGGTCAGTTCTCCGAGGGGAGCATGCGTCCGAAGATCGAGGCCGCCATCGACTTCCTCAACCTGGGCGGCGAGATGGTGGTCATCACCTCCCTGGACAAGGCGAAGGATGCCTTGGACGGCGAGACGGGCACCCGGATGAGCTGGACCTGAGGGTCCTCATCGGTCGGCCTTGCGTTCCCTTCGCACCCTCTCGACTATCTCCTCCAGTGCCGCCGCCGCGTCGCCCTTGGTGGCGCTCCACGGGATGGCGACCACGTGGCCGCGGATGCCGAAGGGGCCCTTCTCCTTGCAGCACTTGACCAGGGTCCAGCGGCCGTCGTCGCGGGCCAGGGCCATCTCCTTGGGGCACATCGTCACGACGAGGGAGGGCCGCCTGCCGTAGCGCTCCCTGAAGATCCTCTCGGAGAGGTTGCATCCCACCAGGGCCACCTCCTCGTCATCCTCGAGGTCCGGGGTCTCGTCCAGGTACTCCACGGGACGGTCCAGTTCGAGGCCCGAGGCCCGGCACGGGAACCACAGCCGGGTCCCCTCGTCCACCTCCGGGGCCAGGTCCTTGAGGTCCACCTCCTCGCCCTCCAGCAGCACCGGCAGGGGCCTGCACTCGAGGGCGCGTCGTGCCAGCACCCCCACCTTGCTGGGGTAGGGAGGGACCACGTCCAGCACCCTGACCCGGACCTCCTCGCCGTCCCTGATGATAAAGCTCATGTGGTTGTACTCGCCCTGGACCACCACGCACCGCACCTCGGCGGGCAGCCCCTCGGCCACCTCGAGCATGGCGGTGGGGTTGGTGGTGTCGACCCCCGGGTCCTCCACGTATGCGGTCTCCTCGGGGAGGGCCAGCACCTCGACGTCCTCGATGGGCAGCAGCAGGCGGGGCCCCTCCGCCTTCGTCACCCGGACCACGGCCCACCCCTCGCCGTCGGTGACGCAGTAGAACTCGGTCAGCTTGTACGCCCTCTCCCCCACCATCCGGTCCCGGATGGCCTCCTCGGTGATGGGTCCCGGAAGGCGCAGCTTGCCGACCACCTTGCAATGGGAGGGTATCATCGGTCCATCGGTCCGGGCCATCACCATCTCGCTAGATAACGGTTGCCACGAACGTATCGAAGGTGATGCCATCCGTTGTCACAAGGAGCTGGCTGGCCACGAAAGACATATGAACATGGAGCACCCAGATTACATACGGAAACCAGTTCCGGAGAATCGAATTGAACGAAAATGCCGCTCGGAACGGCTTGATAATGATGGCGATGGGTCTCCTTTTCGGCATCGCCGGCGCATTGATGTGGATGGTCGGAGGCAGCAACGGCTGGGCCATCGATTACTACGGCAGCTCGGGCCACTCCGCCAGGTTGCTCATCGGCCTGTCCGTGGTCACCATCCTGGTGGGCTCGATGATGTACTTCGGGAGCCAGGAGCAGGAAGAGGGGTCAAGGAACACCGCAGCCCCCGCATAGACCAACTTCCAGGCCTTCGCGTTCGATGGCGCTTACTCACAGAAACCTTCAAGAGCCCCCGCCCCCATCGACGCCCGCTATGGTGGACCTGCGTGAGCTGGGAGAGCGTGCGGCCATCGCGAGGCTGCGCGAGATACTGGGGGCCACGGATGACCTTGGCCACGGCGATGACGACTGCGCGGTGGTCCCCCTGGGCGAGGGCAGGCTGCTCATTGCCTCCACCGACGTGCTCGTCGGGCCCACCCACCTCCTCCCGGGGACCCCACCCCAGCTCTTCGGCGCCTTCTGCGTGGAGATCGCGGTCAGCGACGTGGCCGCCATGGGCGGTCTTCCCATCGGGGTGCTCACCGCCATGGCCATGCCACCTGACACGGACATCGACTGGCTGGAGCACGTCTCCGCGGGCATGGCAGCGGCCGCGCGCCTCCACGGGACGACGGTCCTCGGTGGCGACACCAAGGCCTCCCCCGCCCCCACGGTGGCCGTCACGGCCATGGGGACGGTCGAAGAGGGAAGGTGCCTGTACAGGAGGGGAGGCCGTCCCGGCGACGTGCTGGTGCTTACGGGGCCCCTGGGCGGGCCGGCCATGGGCTTCAACCTGCCCCGGTCCGATGACGGGGACTACACGGGGAGGGCCCTGTACCTCATCTACGACGTGAGGGCCCGGACGGATGCCGGCTCCGCCATGGCGGCCATCGAGGGCACCCACGCGTGCATCGACCTCTCCGACGGCTTCGCACCGGCCCTCCACCAGATGATGGCGGCCAGCGGTACGGGGGCCGGGGTGGATCGGGACGCCCTTCCCCTGGAGCCTGGCCTGGAGGACCTGGCCTCTGAGCGGGGGCTGGACCTTCTCGACCTCGCCCTCCACTGGGGCGGGGAGTACGAGCTCCTGGCAGCCGTGGACCCAGGTAGTGTTGAGGATGTCTTGGAGGCCCTCCGACCCCTCGATGGCGAGGCCCGTGTGGTGGGCACTCTCACGTCGCATCGCGAAATCCTTTTAATGCGCGACGGCTCTCCAGCCCCGATGGGCCCCCACGGGTTCGACCACTTCAGGGGTGAATGAGAGATGTTGATGACGGACGATCCAAAGCTGGAACAGGTCTTCGACACGATCGACGCGATGAGGCGTGCCATCGTGATGACGCTCATCGATATGTGCTCGATCCCGGCCGTGGCACCCGAGGTCGGCGGTGAGGGGGAGCTGAGGAAGACCGAGTGGATCCAGCACCACATGAGGTCCTTCGGCTTCGACGACTTCGAGAGGTACGACGTCGAGGACGACAGCGAGGGCAAGGTCGTGCGTCCCAACCTGGTGGCCGTCCGCCATGGCTTGGACGAGGACGCGCCCACCCTCTGGTTCATCTCCCACACCGATGTCGTGCCCGAGGGGGACATATCCCTTTGGGACAGCGACCCCTGGAAGCCGATCATAGTCGACGACAAGGTGGTGGGAAGGGGCGTGGAGGACAACGGCACGCCCCTGGTGGCGTCCATCTACGCCGTCCGTGCCCTGGCCGAGGCGGGCATCCGGACCCAGGGAAGCATCGGCTGCGTCCTCGTCGCCGACGAGGAGCAGGGCTCCAAGTGGGGCATCCAGCACCTGCTGGAACAGGACATCTTCAAGCCCGGGGACCTCATCATGGTGCCCGATGCGGGCTTCCCCAAGGGGGACTTCATCGAGATCGCGGAGAAGGGCATCCTTTGGCTCAAGTTCAAGACCGAGGGCGTCCAGGGTCATGCGTCCATGCCCCACATGTGCAAGAACGCCGCCGAGGCCGGGGCCGAGCTGGGATACAAGGTCAACAGGGAGCTCAAGGCGCGCTACGATGGCGAGGACCCCCTCTTCGACCCGCCGAACTCCACCTTCGAGCTGACGATGAAGGTGGCCAACGTGGCCAACGTGAACACCATCCCCGGGGAGGACATCTTCTTCATGGACTGCCGGGTGCTGCCCCAGTACTCCACCGAAGAGGTGCTGGCCACCGTACGGGGCGTGATGAAGGAGGTGGGCGAGAGGTACAAGATGCCCATCCACCTGTCCCTTCACCAGCACGAGAAGGCCGCCCCCATCACCGATGTGGAGAGCAGGGTGGTCACCCTGCTCCAGGCTGCCATCCGTCAGGTGGTCGGGGTCGAGCCCCGCGTGGGGGGCATAGGAGGCGGGACGTGCGCCGCCTTCTTCCGGAAGAAGGGCTTCAACGCGGCGGTCTGGGCCAAGATCGACGAGGCGGCCCACCAGGCCAACGAGTACACCTGGATAGAGAACATGATGGCGATGACCAAGGTCTTCGCCCTGATGATGATGGACAACTAGAGCGGGGCGTCCCGTCCGTCCGATGGCCGATATCCTAGCAGGTGTCCAAGAGGGGCTTGGGAGCGACCTCGCCCCTGGGCTCCACCTCGGAGAACACCTGTCCCGTGAACCACTGGAACCGGGTGGTGCCGTCCTTCCATGCCTCCATGTTAAGCCCGGCCTTCCAGCAGGTGTGCCGGAGGAACTCCTCGGTGTCCCAGCCCTGCTCGACGGGCACCTGGGGCAGCAGGAGCCCCCTGGCGCCCCCCCGGACGGCGATGAGGCCGTGAACGCCGATCCGCACCTTGTCCAGCAGATCCTCTGGCCGTTCGACCTCGACGAACTCGGGCGCCGACAGCAGGGTCACCTCCACCAGGACGCCGTCCAGCTCCCCGGCGGTGATCCTGGGGAACCTGGGGTCCTCGGTGGCGGCGGACATGGCGCTGCGCACCAGGGCGTCCCCGGTGCTCATGATGGGCTCCGGTATCCCGATGCAGCCCCTCAGCATGTCCGCAGGATGGGTCTTGATGGTCGTGAAGACGCCGCCTGGCTCGGAGAAGCTCTCGGGCAGGTCCAGGGGGGGCGGGCCCCGTCCGTGGACGTGGGCATCCACGATGCTCCGGGCAGCCTTGACGGCACGGATGCCGTCCTCATCGGAGAACACCTATATCGTCCTCCCTGTCCTAGTCGGTCTCCCCGGGTGTCGCGCCGTCCCCTTCCGATCCCTTGGACATGAATATCTCGATGGAGGAGACGTTCGATTCCCTGCCCTCGTCGGAGGTCAGCCTCTCCGTGGAGATCTCGATGTCGTCCACGGTGGCGGTCTCTACGAACTGGTGTCTCAGTATCTCTGCGACGTCGACGGCACGGCTTATCGCCTTGCCCCGGGCCTTGATGACGAGGGTACCCTCGTCCCGGTTGATCTGACGAAGACCGGCAAGGACGTAGCTCATCAGTGGTTTCTTGCCTATGAATATTATATTCTCATCCACCATCACGGGACCCCCGCGGAAGGGATAAAACCCGCTGAGTTATATAAATACCTTGCGTGGCCACGGGATGCTGGCCCATGGTTCCGGCTCGTAACGAGCCTCACAGCTTGAGGGCGACAAGGGTCTCGGTGGAGGCCACTCCCTCGATCTGTCGTATCTGCTTGACGATGACGCTGAGGGACTCGGTCACGAACTCCTTCTCCACCCTGGCCAGGACATCATAGGCTCCCGTCACGGCGATGGCCTCGGTAACGTCGGGGTTGGAGGCCACCTCGTGGAGCACGGGCTCTACCAGTCCTGGTTGCGTCTTTATCAGCACGAACACGGTTTCCATTTAACCCCTCCACCTTTGGGATGGAGCTCGCAGGCTGGGTGCCGTGGGCGGTCCACGGGCACCCGTATTCATAGTGGTCCGTTCGTTGACCTACGGCAGGGTGATCGCACCGTTGGGGCACTCGTCGACGCACGCGCCGCACTCGACGCATTCGTCCTCGTCACACACTGCGACGTCCTCTACGGTGATCGCACCAACAGGGCAGGTCTCTGCGCAGGCACCGCATGCGGTGCAGTCGTCCTCGTTGATGATGATAGCCATGGAGCTTCCATCCTTTCCAAGGCCCGCAATGCCTTTTTCCATTATATAGCTTGCCCCCCAAATGATAGCACCTGAAAAGGGGGGGCCAGTCACTTCCGAATCTGCGTCCCCGTCACCCCGTGGAGGAGGGTGGCGAAAGGCCCTTATACCCACCGGCCGAATGACGTCCCGGAGCCCATGACCCTGGTCGACATCTGCATCGAATGCGAGACCCTGTTCGTCGAGGGGGAGGAGCACTGCCGGCGCTGTGGCGCCGACAGGAGGACCAGCTCGGTCAAGAGGAAGATGAAGGACCTGTGCCCGACCTACACCGGCGACGAGGTGGAGGTCGACGAGACCCAGCGTGAGGTCCGGCCCATCTTCGAGCCCCATTGGGGGAAGGTGCAGTGGTACGAGACCGGGGAGGGCCGGAAGCGGAGGGCGGACGACCAGGACGACCAGGATGACTGAAGGGGGCTCGGTCTAACTCTTCCTGTACCTCTCGCGCATCCTTGACTTCTGCGTCGTCAGCTGATGACTGACGTGTTGCCTCGCGTGGGGATGCCCCTTCTTGTCCACGGCCTTGTGGTACGCGCCCCATCCCAGCACCAGGACGACGGCCACGACCATGAGGGCGGCCAGTGGTGCCAGCCACCATTCGACGAACCAGGCCATGGTCACCACCGTCGGGATGGACAGGAGGAGCACGGTGGCCACGGGGGCGTAGGCCGCCGCGGCGCCGTAGCGCTTGACCTTGAAGCCGGCCGAGGAGAAGTCGGCGCTGGCCAGGTTGTGGGTCATCAACCTCTTGAGCGGCACCAGCATCAGCAGCAGGACGATCACCGAGACCCCCGCAGCGGAAAGGGTCATGTACTCGATGGAGAACATCGCGCCATAGATGGCCACGAGGGCGGTGACCACCAGCACGATGGGCAGCATGGTCAGGAACCACTCCCTGGGCTCGCCAGGCTCACGCCTGTGGATGATGGAGGGCCGGAGGGCCTTCCCTGTGGCCGCGCCCGAGAAGATGACCCACTTGGGCAGTATCCGGCCCATCCCGACGGCGAAGGGAACGCTCTTGCGGATGGCCAATGGCACCATGAAGTTCGTGACCAGGGACAGCCCTCCCGAGAAGGGGTAGAGCTGGTCCGCCTTCGGCAGCAACTTGGAGCCATCGGGTTTTGTAAGGCCGCCCCCGATGCTGGCGAACAGTATGGAGTCGCCGCCCCTTCCCAGCAGGGAGGCACCCAGGGAGGCCGCGCCCCGGGAGTTGAAGCCGATCATGTAGGCGACCGAGCTGACCAGGAACAGCTCGTTGAACACCACGAAGGCGATGCCCATTACGATGACGCCTATGGCGGCCACGAGGGAGCCCAGCGCGATCTGCAGCCCGAAGGTGACGAAGAAGATGGCCACGAAGGCGTCCCTGAAGGACAGCAGGCGGAGCTGCAACCTGTCCGAGATGCGGGTCTCGGAGAAGGCCATGCCGATGAAGAACGCGCCGATCATGAAGGGCAGGCCGTAGTAGTACGCCAGTGCCGCAGACATGAGGATGCTGGCGAGGGCGAGGAGTGTGAACACCTCGTCGTTCTTCACCTTCTCGAACCATCTGGCCAGGTAGGGCATGAGCCAGATGGCCAGGGCGATGAAGATGGAGTAGACCACCAGGGCGCCCTTGACGCTCTCCACCAGGGCCCCACCGACGGACCCCCCGCTGAGGGTGCCCGCCGCCACCGTTCCCATCGCCAGGGTCAGCAACACCATGGTCATGAAGTCCTCCACGATCATCGCGCCCAGCATGTACTCCGTCTCCTCCCGGTCCAGCCTTCGAAGCTCGATGAGGCTCTTGGCCGCGACCCCCAGGGAGGACATGGACAGCGTGGCGGCGAGGAAGAAGGTGGACTTCCAGTCCCAACCGAAGGTGGCCCCGATGAGGGCGCCCGCGAACATGTTGAAGGACAGGTGGGAGATGGCGATGACGAGGGAGGGCTTCCCCGCCCGCTTCAGCTTCGAGACAGAGAACTCCAGGCCTATGAAGAACAGCAGGAAGGTGAGGCCCAGGTCGGCCATCAGCTCCAGGGAGGGCCGGAGGGTCCTGGACTCGATGGGGTCGAACAGGTGGTCCCCGATCGCGTCCGGGAAGCGGACGGCGACGATGCCCAGGATGAGACCCATGGTTATGTACCCGACGATCATCGACTGGCGGGTCCTGTTCGCGATCAGCGCGCCTATGAATGCCGCTAAGAACACCAACGCCAGTCCGATGAAGTCCACCTCGAAGCCGCCGCTCATTACAGATCACCTCTCAAATCCCCGCGGAACGAACCCTCCACGGTGGGGGTGCCGATCGAACAGGTACACGCAACGCTCACCATCCCTTGTCCCTCCTCTTCCTGCGCTTGGTCTTCCTGCGCATGGTCTTCCCGCTGGCCCTTGCCCCGCGCTCCAGGATCTCCGCTGCAGGTATGGTGCCGGGGTGGCCCACGGCCTTCTTGTGGACCCGCCGGGTGTTGTACAGCACCACCGCCATGATGACGGGCACCATGATGAGGGTGTAGCCGATGCCCAGGGGTGCGATGGCGACGATGGAGTAACCCAGGACCAGCAGCAGGGAGAGGGTCGTCGACACGTAGTCGACCAGCATCCTGCTCTCCTTGTAGTACATGTCGAGCCCGGACAGCTTGACGTGCTCATGGTAGCTGCGGAACCTGAACCTGAGGGCCAGGGCGAGCAACACCCACGAGACGAATCCCGCCAGGGTCAGCTGTAGATGCACCTCCCAGTCCTCGGGCTTGAAGGTCACCACCAGACCCATCACGCACGCGAAGAAGAGGAGCATGGTGACGGTGATGCCCACCGCCCTGCCGTGCTTCTTGTGGCTGTGGGGGTCCAGCTCGATGGCGAGGGTGCGCTGGATGAGGACCCCACCGAAACGTAGCCAGTCGGGAACGGCCCTCCCCATCCTGTCCGCCACCTGGACCGAGTACTTCATGACCCACGGTGTCAGGAGGCTCATGACGAGGCACAGGCCCCCGGCGAAGGGGTACAGCTTCATCCCGTTGGGCAGCAGGTGGTTCCCGTCGGCGTCCTTGAGCCCCCCGCCCACGGAGGCGAACAGGATGGCGTCCTCGCCCCTGCCCAGCAGGGCCGCGCCCATGTTGATGACCTCCCTCTTCCCCAGGCCCATGAAGAAGCTCACCGAGGCGGTGAACACCATCTCGTTGAGGAAGATGAAACCGATGGCCATGAGGACCATGATGATGGTCTCTGCCTGGAAGAGCTGTTCCAGGTCGATCATCATGCCGAAGGCGATGAAGAATGCCGCGGCGAAGGCGTCTCGCAGCGACATCAGCCTCGTGCGCAACCTGTCCGTCAGCTTGGTCTCGGAGAAGGCTATGCCCATGAAGAAGGCACCGATCATGAAGGGAAGACCGAAGGACCAGGAAAGGGCCGCCGCACCGAAGATCAGGGTCATGACCATGAGGATGAAGGTCTCCTCGTTCCGCACCATCTCCATCTTCTGGGCCAGCTTGGGGATGACGAACATCGCCAGGATGAGCAGGGTGACGTACACCACCGCCACCGCCTTCGCGATATCGCTGATGCCGCCCTGGGGGCTGTCCTCGGTCACGACGATGACCGACGTGGAGAGGGTGAGGAGCACCATGGCGATGAAGGCCTCGACCACCATCGCCGACAGCAGGAACTCCGTCTCCCTGTTGTCGAGACGCTTCAGCTCTATCAGCGCCTTGGCCGCCACCGACAGCGAGCTCATCAGGATGATGCCGGAGAGGAAGAAGATGTCCTGCCAGCCCCAGCCGAAGATGGTGCCGATGATGACGCCGGCGAAGAGGTTGAACCCGGTGTCCGTGATGGCCACCAGTGTCGCCGAGCGGCCCGCCTGGCTGAGCCGGCGCAGCGAGATCTCCATGCCGATGAAGAACATGAGGAAGGTGATGCCCAGGTCGAAGATCACCTGGACCGGGGGCGAGAGCTGGCGGGTGGCCACGTCGTCGAACAGGGCATCGCCCAGGGCCCCCCAGTAGACCGCCATGGTGCCCAGAGCCAGTCCGGCCAGGATGTAGCCGACGATGAGGGACTGCCGTCTCCGCCATGCGATGTATCCACCTAGGAAGGCGAAGGTGAACACCGCTGCCAGGGCTACGAAGTCCTGGAGGTCCAACCGTCCCTCACCCGGTCCCGCTCAGAATGGTCCCGGTGCCAGGCTCCCTGTCGAGCCTCTTGCACGGGGCGTTCATTCGACCAGCAGTGCCTTCAGCTTGTCCACGGACTCGATCGTGCCGATGACGACCAGGACGTCGTCCTTCTCGATGGCCGTGCTCGGGTCCGGATTGGGGATCGATGTCCCGTCGTCCCGGACGATGGCGACGATGGACGCCTCGGTTCGCGCGCGGATATCAAGGTCACCGATGGTCGAACCGGCCACCGACGTCGAGCGGGGTACGTTCACGGAGTGGAGCCCGGCCTTGTGCTCCATGGCCTCCTCGAACATCTCCAGGGGGCTCAGCTTGTAGTACGTCCCCACGAGGATCGAGGAGACCTCCCGGGCCTCCAGCTCTGTCATGGAGAATACCGAAGGCTCGTCATCCTCCTTCTCCCTGAAGTACACGTCCCTTTCGCCGTCAAGTCTCACGACTACGGTCAGACCGCCTCCCTTCCTGAGATTCAGCTTGAACCGCTTCCCGATTCCGGGCAGCTCTGTCTCTGTGATCTCCGACATGTGCATCCCGCGGAGTTATGGTCCCAGCCCTTAATAAACATGGCGAGGTTGGGGCCACTGGATGGTACGTCCGAGGCTGTCGGTCCCGGGGTACCCGGGAGCCCCATTAGAAAGAAAGTTCCCTGTGTGGTTAAATAGAATGACGGGAATGCTTGGACCATCAGGAAGGGACCCGTGGCGTCCCGACCCGAGGTGAACCCGTGTTCGAGAAGTGGGAAAGCATAACCTATCCAGGCGTCGATGCGAGAACGATATACACCCACGCCTTCCAGTGGTGGAACGCCGCTGGCTTCGGCCTTGTGGAGATGGGCCCGGGCAAGTTCAAGGGCATTACGGCCAGCGATTGGGGCCTGGAGCGAGAGGTGAACGTGACGGTCAAGGACCTCAACGGGACGGCCACCGTCGAGCTGCGCATGAAGGCGAACGTCACCGCCGAGGGCATACTCGCGGGCGGCATCGCGCTGGTCCTGCTGTGGCCTGTGGCCGTGGTCGGAGGCGCGTACAGCTACTCCCGGTACGAGAAGGACGCCCTGGAGCTGATGCGGTCCTACTGGTACTCCCTTGGGGTCGTCGCCCAGATGTCCCCTGTCGACCACCGCGAGGAGGTGTACCACACCACCGCCGTCCCCATGAGCGAGCTGGGCGAATTGGTCGGAGGCTACCCCGGTCCCTCCTTCGAGCCCCCCGAGCCCCTGTCCGAGGAGGAGAGGCTGCGCCTCCTGGATGACAGGCTTGCCAGGGGCGAGGTCTCCGAGGAGACCTACAAGGAGATCAGGGACCGAATAGGTTCCTGACCCCCTCCAGGGTCCGGCGCGCCCCTTCATCAAGCCGGAGAAGGGGACCGAAAACGTATTTAAAGGGATGGCCCAATCCCAACCCCAGCACGGGAGGTAGGACGATGGAACTCACCTGGCTGGGCCACAGCGCGTTCGACATAGAGGACCTTGACCGCGTGGTGATAGACCCCTTCATAACCGGCAACCCGATGGCCCCCAAGCGATGGGACGAGATCAAGTGCGACATCATCGCCGTCACCCATGGTCACGGCGACCATGTGGGAGACACCATAGAGATCGCCAGGAAGAACAACGCCACCGTGGTGGCCATCCACGAGATCGCCCAGTTCCTTTCCAAGCTGGACCTTCAGGTCGAGTCGATGAACAAGGGCGCCACCATACAAGTGAGGAGCACCAGGTTCACCATGACCCATGCCATCCACAGCTCGGGCATCTCCGGCGAGAAGATCATGATAGAGGGCGGTGAGGCCGCGGGATACGTCATCCACGGGTCCAAGATACTCTATCACGCAGGAGACACCTCCCTGTTCAAGGACATGGAGCTCATCGCCGAGCTTTACAAGCCCGAGATCGCCTTCCTGCCCATCGGCGACCGGTTCACCATGGGCATCCGCGAGGCGGCCCTGGCCACCAAGATGATAGCTCCCCGGGTGGTCATCCCCATGCACTACAACACCTTCCCCCTGGTGGAGCAGGACCCCTTCGCCTTCAAGGAGGCCGTGGAATCGATATGCCCCACCGAGGTGGTCATCCTCAACCCCGGCGACCGCGTCTCGTTCTGACGCGGTATCCCCTGAACAGGACCTAATCGGGAGTCTCCGGTCCATCCCTCTTCCGGGATGCCCTGATGACCACGAGCAGCACTCCGACCATGAGAGCGACCGCAAGGATCAGAATGAGAAGGGTGTTGTCGTCGGAAATCCCATCTCCGTTGGACGGATCGTCGCTAGCCCTCACATCCACATCAATGGAGCGGGTCACGTCGTGCTCCCCATCGGAGACGGTCACCTGTATCACCAGGGACCCCTCTCGGCTGGGCGTGTACGACCCGTCGGTCCCCGTGGCCACGGGAGACCCGTCCACGAACCAGCGGACGGTCAGGTTGCCCGGGTCCTCGTCGTAGACGGTGACGCTCAACGTGATGGCCTCACCGACCTTCCCCTTCGAGCCGTCAATGGGACTGGTCATCGTCACCTCGGGGGGCTCGTTGGGGATGGTCACGGTAAGGTCCCACTCGTGGACGGCCGCGCCCACGCCGTCGGAGACCTCCACCCTGACCTTACCCTCGCCCGCGTCGGCGACCCCCAGCGTCAGGTCGAGGTCGCTCTGGGTGCCGACCAGCAGGTCCTTCCAGTACCACTTGTGCGAGGGGTCGGGCGTGTCCGCGTCCTGGACCTCCACGGTGAAGGTGACGGTGTCGGCGACGGACCTGCTCAGGGGGGAGGCCGGGGTGGCCGAGGTTATCCAGGGGGCGTCCATGATCCCGACGGTCCACTCGAGGACATCCCCGTCGTCCCACTCGTCCACCACCTTCACGGCGATGGTCACGCTGTCCACGGTCAGGTCGCCGGGAGCGTAGACGAAGTCGGGGCCCTCCACCCCGGCAACAGGCACCCCCTCGAGGTACCAGGTGTACCCAAGCACCTCGGAGTCAGCATCGAACACCTCCACCCAGAAGGTGCCGTTCTCCGCCTCGTGGATCCTCGCGGGGCCCCCGGAGGAGACGATGGAGGGCGGGTCGTTCACGCTGCCCACCATGAGGGTGAAGCTGGTGTTCGCACGGGCACCGCTGGGGTCGGAGGCCGCAAGGTCGATGCGCGCGAACCCCGTCCAGTCAGCCACCGGGACCAGGTCCAGGGCGGTCCCGTTGAGCATTGCATGGACCCCCTCCGAGGCCTCGACGAGGTAGACCAGCTCGTCCCCGTCGACGTCGTCGAACACATCGTCCAGGTCGAAGGCGGCCAGGATGGGAACGTCCTCGTCGGTGACAAGGTCGAAGGGCGCATCGGCCACGTGGGGCGGGTCGTTGACCGGCGTGACGTTCACCCGGATGGCCCCAGTCGCCTCGCTCTGGCTCGGGTCCCTTGCTGATGCACTGAGATCGAGGGCCCCGGACCAGTTGGTGGCGGGCGTCAACGTCCAGGAGCTTCCACTGCCCTCCAGGGTGGCGTTGACCTCGTTGAGCCCGAGGAGCTTGAGCCCGTAGGTGAGGGCGTCCCCGTCGGGGTCCGTGAAGTAGGTGCCCAGGTCGATGTCGAGGGGAGTGTCCTCGGGAGTCTCCAGCAGGACGGTGTCGACCGGACCCACGGGCGGGCTGTTGGGGGGGATGTACTGGGCGTCGGTGTAGACCAGCTGGTACCCGTCCCAGGTCTCAAGGACGTTGGCCGCCTCGTTCCCGTAGTACCAGGTGCGGTCCACGGGCCTGGTGCAGGTCGAGTTCGTGATGGTCCCTACCTCGTTGGCACTGAAGGCGGGGAAGGTCCCCAGGGGCACGGTGTGGTCGGCAGGTCCGGTGGTGGTCACAGTGAGGTTCCATTCCTCCGTCTCGTTGATCCAGGTGGAGGTCTGCTCGGGGTAGAGGAGGAAGAACTCGGTGGTGTGGGTCGCCGTTGTATGGACGTCCCACGAGGTCTCCGTCACCGGGAACCTCAGCAGGGGGACGGGCGGGTCGTAATCGGTGCGGTTGTCCATGCCACCGGTGAAGCTTCCAATGATGGGGATGTCGTCGGCGGAGAAGGTCATGTTCTGGGTCTGGTTGATGATGGCCAGGTCCGAGGCCCTGATGTAGGTCCACCCGGAGCCGATCATCTGGGCGGTGATGTCGAAGTTGAAGATGCCATATGAGACGGAGCCCTGCAGCGTACCGCGGTGCTCGTCCCAGACCTGGTAGTGGGTCTCATTCCCCACCGTCAGCTCCTTGTAGACGGTCCGGGTCAGGTTGTCCCGGATGTGGTCCACGTGAATGTACCCGAACAGGTCGTAGTCCATGTCCTCGTCGATCACGTACGACCAGGTGAAACCTGCCTCCCATCTGGGCAGCTGCCAGGGCTCGACCTCGGCCGAGGAACGCTCGGCCATGGAGACCAGGGACGCCGCGACGACGATCGCCAGGACCGCCATGACGGCCCATCGACGGGACCGGGACATGGGACCTCCTGTCTGGTCCCTCCACCAAGGGAGGGGTGTGATTAAAATCCTTCGGCGATGTCTGGCACCAGGGTAAGAGTTCAGCCATGTGAAGTGTTGAGGATCGACGGTCCATCGGTCAGTAGG
>CBDUQW010000054.1:0-25591 GCA_965369625.1 uncultured Thermoplasmata archaeon
CGGCAGGCCAGACCTATCTCATCCTGGGCAAGGCATCGGGATGGGCGATGGACACTGACCTGTCAGCGGCTAGCGCATCCTTCCGGGGCGAGGACTCATCCGATAATTCAGGCGTCTCGGTCTCGGGAGCCGGGGACGTGAACGGGGACGGATTTGACGATATCCTCATCGGAGCGCATGGAGATGACGATGGCGGAAGTTCGGCAGGCCAGACCTATCTCATCCTGGGCAAGGCATCGGGATGGGCGATGGACACCGACCTCTCCGCCGCGGACGCATCGTTCCGGGGCGAGGACCCGTACGATTATTCAGGCCTGGCGGTCTCGGGAGCAGGGGACGTGAACGGGGACGGCTTCGATGACATCCTCATCGGAGCCTATGGAGATGACGATGGCGGAAGTTACGCCGGCCAGACCTATCTGATACTGGGCAAGGCATCGGGGTGGGCGATGGACACCGACCTCTCGAATGCGGACGCATCCTTCTGGGGCGAGGACCCGTACGATTATTCAGGCCGGGCGGTCTCGGGAGCAGGGGACGTGAACGGGGACGGTTACGACGACATCCTCATCGGAGCGGATGGAGATGACGATGGCGGAAGCTATGCAGGTCAGACCTATCTCATCCTCTCGAACTGCATGCCTCCACCGCCCAGGAACCTCCGGGCGACCCTCGCAGCGGCCTCCCCGCAGATCACCCTGACCTGGGACGCGGCAGACCCGTGGAACGAGGAGATAGCCGGATACAGGGTCCACCGTTCCACCAACGGGTTCGACTTCGACCAGGTCGCCTTCAAGCTACCCGGGGACCGAAGCTACGTCGACACCGACGTGGTCTACGGTCGCCTCTACCACTACGTGGTCGTGACGGAGGACGCCACGGACGCTCTCTCGGAGTGGTCGGCGACGGTCTCGCTGTACTGCGACAAGGACACCGACGGTGACGGCGTCGGCAACATGGCCGACGACGACGACGACGGTGACGGCGTGCTCGACCACCGGGACGCCTTCCCCCTGACAGCTGGGGAGTTCATGGACACCGACGGCGACGGCATCGGCGACGCCGCCGACAGCGACGACGACAACGACGGCGTCCCCGACACCTCGGACATGTTCCCCAAGAACCCGAACGAGTTCTGGGATTCTGATGGCGACGGCATAGGCGACCGGATGGACCCCGACGACGACAACGACGGCATCGACGACGTGGTCGAGTGGCAGAACTCGGTGAACGCCCAGTTCACCGCGCTCAACAGCGCCGTCACCCTGGTCCAGACCAACCTGCGGAACGACCTGGACGCGGTGGAGACCAACCTCCAGAACACCCTGGACGCCCTGGAGACCACCCTCACGGACCAGAACGGCGACCTGATGACGGAGCTGAGCAACGTCAACGCCGACCTGGCGGCGGACATCCAGTCCCTGATGGACAACATCACCGCGGACCTTTCCGAGGTGAACGCCTCCCTGGCCGCCGAGCTGGCTGCCGCCAGGGACGACATCCTGACCGACGCGGATGCGATGGAGGCCTGGCTGGACCTGGTGCTGGGGGCCCTGGACGACGAGCTGGTCTCCGCCAACACAACGCTGCATGACAGCATGGACGGCCTGGGCGACGACCTGGACGACTACTACTCGACGCTGTCGTCGGACCTGTTCGAGGTGATGAGGCAGCTCCTGGCGGTGGAGGGCAACCTCTCCGACGAGAACACGGAGATGGCCGATGCCCTCGCGGGCGACATCGACGCCCTCTCGGAGCTCACCCAGAACCTGTCCGCTGACAACCTGGACGCCCTCTCGGCCCTGCTGGCCGCCCTGGCCGGATCCGTGGCGGCCTTCGACGAGGAGACGGCGGCGAGCCTTGCCAACCTCAGCGACGACGTGGCAGACCACCGGTCGAAGACCAAGGGCGAGACCGACAGCATCGCCTCCACCCTGGAGGCCCTGTCAAAGCTCACCGACATCATCAACGACGTGGAGGAGCTGGACTCCGACCTGGCCCAGGCCAAGACGGACATCGACCAGAGCGTCCAGGACACCCATGACGAGGAGATGGGCCGCATATCCGGGAACATGCTGGTAGGCATCCTCATACTGGTCATCGTCCTCATCCTGGTCCTGCTGATGGTCCAGGTGCGGAAGAACACGGTGCACTACGAGCCCCTCTCGACCCACGAGACGCAGCCCACCCACATGAACGTGGTGGACGACGACATCCTGATGGAGCACATCGACCCCGGCGTGGGGGAGAAGGTGCAGGGACCGCCGCCGCAGTGATGGTCCTCGCCAAGAGATGTTGTGACGTAAGTAACAACTAGGGCTAGGAGGACCTGACATGGGTCCCCATGAGACCCTCTGACCAACTGATGTTGGGCAATTCCGTGATACATATATCACCTATTTGATGATTATTCGTGATGCATATATCACAAACTATTAATAATTGCGTGATATGTATATCACCATGGAATCTGAAAAGGTCGACTGGTTGAAACAGGCCCTGACGTCCATGAACCCGTGGTGGAGGGGAAACTCAGCCGCCCTCGAGGTGGAGGGCCTCGTCCCCAGGTCCGGGTTCGATGACGCCCTCGCGTCCGTCCGGGGTGACCTTGTGACCTCGCTCACAGGGCCTCGGCAGGTGGGGAAGACCACGATGCTCCGTCAGTGCATCCTGGCTCTTGTCGAGGAGGATGGTGTGGACCCCCGGAACGTCCTCTACCTGGATCTGGACACCCCCTACCTGACGGCGGGACTGGACCGCCCCCTCAACGACCTGTTCGAGGTGTACTCGTCCAGCGTGCTGGGACGGGACATATCCGTTGGGCCGGAGACGGTATACGTGTTCCTCGACGAGGTATGCGGTCTCCCGGATTGGGAGAGGGTGGTCAAAGGCTGGCAGGATACCAGGGCGCCAATGAAGCTGACCATCTCCGACTCGTCGATGACAGCCCTGGGAAGGGGACTGGCCAAGGCGTTGACCGGTAGGGCCTCCATCATAAGATTGGGGGCCGTCACATTGGCCGACTGGGTCCGCCTCGGCGGGGTCGAAGCACCCTTGGCGGACCTCCTTGAGGCGAGGGAAGCGCTCATCTCAGCACTATCAAGGGGTGATGGGCTCGTAGCGGCAGAGGCCATCTCACGAGCCCACACCGCACTCTATCCCATCAGGAACGAGGTCCGGGCCGCGCTGGACGATTACCTCGTCTGGGGCGGGTACCCCGGACTGGTCGACCTGGGGACGCGGGAGAGGGCCGCCAGGTTGAGGGACATCGTCGACCTCACGCTCCTGCGCGATGTGGCCGGAGCGAACGACGTCCGGGAGGTGGCCCTCCTCCGGGACTTCGCTGCGGTCATCTGTCGCCAGACCGGGGGCGTTCTGAGCATCACGAACATCGCGAAGGACATGGGCCGCGATAGGTGGATTCTCACCCGGTTCTTGGACCATCTGGTGGAGGCGGGGGTCGTCCTGCTCTCCCAACAGTACACTGGCCCCCACCGGTCCAGTGCGAGGAAGGAGCGAAAGGTCCACGTGGCCGCCCCTGGGTTCGCCAACGAGTTGGCCGTTGCATTGGACCCGTCAGCGGTCATCGGCACGGAGAGGGCGACCCATCTGGCGGAGAGTGCCATGTCGGCACACTCGATGATCCTCGAAGGAGGCCACCTGGGGATCTGGGGCAGGGCTCCCAGGTTCTGGCGTCGGAAACCGGTGGAGGTGGACATCGTCATTGAGCCTGGTGGAGTGGCCGTTCCCATAGAGGTCAAGTACGGGAGGGGCGAGGACGCCGAGAAGGGGGTCAGGGCCTTCATGGAAGAGTGGAAGGTCCCTCTTGGCATCATAACCCACATGGGCGACATGAGGTTGGAACCCCCCGTGCTCCATGTTCCCCTCTGGGTGCTCATGATGATGTGCTGACCAAGGAGTGCGAAGTTGTTGCGTACGGGTTGTACGGACTTGTACAGGACGTACCCTGGAAGGTCCATTGTGGGGTGTGTGACAAGCTCGATTGTCGGGAACGGGACAATTCCCTGTCCACCGCTGAATCGTCGGAGAGTGTTGGGTTATGCTCGGGGACCACACGCGTGCTCCCCTGCGCCAGGATTGATACATATCATTGTGAGAACGAACGGAGGACTGAGACGGGCAGGACCGGCAAGGGCACCGGGGTCCGGGACGAGAGGGGACCGTGGTCCCCCGGGTCCTCCTCCATTCGTTCACCAGGGTTAAGTGTACTGGACCCCATGTCGACACGCGCAGGTACTGCACAGTCCAGAGCCCCGGGGTCGAACCGATCCGCGCAGCGGAGGTGAGGGGGAGCCCGAGGCGGCAGCCCGGTGCCTCGAACTCGGGGGGTACGATCCCCGTGATCGTACCGAACGTTCAAAACAGCCGGCCCTTGCGAAGGACTCCAGCGAAAAGTACAGGAAGTACCACTTTGTGACCGCCTTGGTAGGTACGTACATGATAATTCCCTACAAACCCGTTCATGCCAAGGGATCCTGCACTGCTCAACGCGCAACCAGGTGCTCCCTTGCCATCTCGACGAGGTCCCCGGGCGTGAGGACCTCCACCTCGTCGGTCTCGATGCGACGTCGGCAGACGAACACCTTCCTGCACCTCAACCCCTTGACCTTCTCGAGGAAGTTGTCGATGTCCGCCCTGCTCGCCCTCCCCCACTTCACCTCGCCGACCAGGACTGGCCTCCTCCTCACGGTGACGAGGACATCGATCTCCCTCTCTGAGGTCTTGATGAGCTCCTTCCTGCCGCCCACGACCTCCACCAGCAGGTCGGCGATGAATGACTCGATGCCGGACCTGAGCACGTTCTCCGCCGTGGGTCTGATGCCCTCGAAGGGCACGTTGCCGTCCGAGACGGTATAGCGGGAATCCAGGTAGTAGAAGAGGGTCATGGGGAAGGAGGGTATCGAGTAGTTGTACTTCCTCTTCCCGTACACCTTCGTCCTCTCGAGCATGCCCATCTCGACCATGTTGTTCATGTAGGGGATGACGTTGGAGGAGGCTCCCGTCGCCGTGATCCCCCGGTCGTGCATCTTCCTCGCGATCCTCTTGGGGTCCCCGTCACCGGACCCGATGATCGCAAGGATGGCAGAGTAGGTCCTGGTGAGCTCCCGCTCGTCGGCCGAGAATATCTCCCCGACGAGTCCAGGTACCAGATGCGGGAGCATCTCGACCAGGTGCTTCAGGGGGTCCCTCCTCTCGAAGAAGGGGACGGTCCACGGGTCCCTCAGGAGCGGGGCGTGCTCGACCGCCTTCGTGGGACCGAACGTGGAGGACAGGTCCGCCAGCAGGTCACTGGGCGACACGGGGCCGATCCTGAAGGGCCTGAGGAGGGCCAGGAGAGGCGAGTTGCGACCCATTATCGAATGCGAGACCCTCATGCTCGAGCCTGAGAGGATGAGCCTCCCCGAGGGATGCGCTCTCGCGATGTCCTCCAGGACCCACATGGGCAGCCTCTGGAACTCGTCGATGACGACCGTCCTACCGTCCTCCAGGAGGCGGGTGACGATCCGCGGGAGCTCGGCGACCTCGCCCAGGTGGCCGAGGTCCATTCCCCTGATCCAGATGCTTCCGTCCAGCCGCACGGCCATGTAGACGTCTTTGGACACGAAGTTCTCGAGGATGTATGTCTTCCCGACCTTCCTCCGACCGTAGACGAGCGCCCATCCTGGCAGCGTGTCTATGGAATCTGACACCGTCCTCCTTAACTGAATGTTAACCACGGTTAATTAATGGTGGTTAACTTATTTATAACCTCCGGTCGGGGTGGAGTGAAGGTGGATGAAGGGAATCGTCGACAGGGCTATTCGAGATCCAAAGGAGGAGTGAGGTGGGCAAGGGCACCAGGGTCCGGGACGAGGGGGGCCGTGGTCCCCCGGGTCCTCCTCCATTCGTTCACCAGGGTTAAGTGTACGGGACCCCATATCGGCACGCGCAGGTACTGCACAGTCCAGAGCCCCGGGGTCGAACCGATCCGCGCAGCGGAGGTGAGGGGGAGCCCGAGGCGGCAGCCTGGGGCATCGAGCGATGTCCGACGGGGCCGCCACGTCATCGCGATGGCGTCGATGCGATGCCCGGGGACCTCGCACTTTTTCCCAACCCCCCTGATGACCTTTATATAACCAAGCGCGAATCTCCTACAGTCCCGGAACTGGAACGAGGGGGGTTCAACCTGCCTGACCTCACTGATGATGATATATCGGACCTGCTCGAAGAACTCAAATCGCTCCCACATGACTACGTCAAGAGCCTTAAGCCCGTGAAGAAATCGAAGATGCAGTACTCACAGGCCGAGCTGACCATGACCGGCGATAGAGGTTCGGAGTTCAAGGTGATAATCAGGAAGAACCTGCTGGACCCCCTGGACTTCTCTATCATACTGATATATCTGCCCAAAGGGGGTTCGTGCTCCGTAGGTATAACGGCAAGCACTTCCACAAGAACCGTCTCGAAGGGAACGAGCTGCACGACTACCACGTTCATATGACGACGGAGAGGTACCAACAGGCCGGTTTGAAACCCGAGGGGTACGCGGAGGCCTCCGACGCGTTCGCGTCGGTCCAGCAGGCCATCGAGTGCCTCTTCCAGGATGCGAACTGCCAGCGGGGGACGGACCGGAGGCTCAACGGCTACGGGGTGGATTGAATGGACTCACAAGGACTCCTCAGGGACTTCAGGAAGAAGGTCTGCGATTCTGTCGACCTCGTCCAGGAGGGACTGGACCGGTTCCTCGTCAAGACACCGTTCACCTTCGAGGACGGCGACCTTCTTAAGGTCGTGCTGGCACGAGATGGAAACGGGTGGTACCTGACGGACGAGGGCCACACGTTCATGCATTTTTCGTATGACGAAGTGGACATCGAGGCCAAGACCCGGGGGAGGTTGCTCGACCAGGTGCTGGCAACCTACAAGGTGGAGAACAGGGACGGCGAGCTACGGGCCCTGCTCGAGGAGGACCAGATGGGTGACTCGCTCTTCTCCTTCCTGCAGGGGCTCACCAAGATCTCCGACCTGACGTACATGACCCGTGAGCATGTCCGCACCCTCTTCTTCGAGGAGTTCCGGAGCTACATCAGCGAGACGGTCCCCGAGGAACGTGTCATCTTCGGATACGTCGATCAACTACATGACCCAAAGGGCGATTATCCCGTGGATGTCATGATAAGAACGGAGACCAAGCCGCTGTTCGTCTTCGCAATGAAGAACGATAATCAGGTCCGGGATGCCACGATCAAACTCCTCTACTTCGAGAACCGGGATGTGGAGTTCAAGGGCGTCGGTGTCTTCGAAAGGCAGGAGGACGTCAATCGGAAGGTCCTCGCCAGGTTCACCAACGTGTGCGAGAGGCAGTTCTCGTCCCTCCAGGGCATGAAGGAACGCTTCCCAGCACTAGTTGCTGATGTCAGCTGATGCGTAGGAACCGTGGATCCCAGTACGAAGCCTTAAGAGTCTGGTGTACTGGGTACCTCTACGATTTCAACATCGGAAGAGACCGGATCCTCATTCTTGTCAGGTGCGGATCCCCAGTGCTTGCACCGAACTTTCGTCGAAATGCCCCTGTGGCGTGCTTGACAAGTACGGAATAATGCAGGTCGTAATCATCCACTGTCGCACCTTCGCTCTACCCCCCCCCGGGGGTTTATAACCACTGACCGACAAACAAGGGGTCACCCAAAGCAACGGGTGGACCCCATGAACGAAGACAACATGTCCACCGGCGGGCCCGGCCGGGCCGAAGCTGTAGCCTCCCACAGGAGGTTCATCGACACCATCCGCGCCGACCCCGACCGGTCCAAAGGAACGGAGGACAACTATGGACGGGCACTTGGGCACCTACTCGCGGTCGCCCCCGTACCCCCCGAAGAGCTGAACGACGACCACATCACGGCCTTTCGAGAACGGTTGGACCAGACCGTCTCGACCAGGACCGGCAAGCTCATCGAGGCCACCACGGTCAACGTGGCGATCGCAGGGTTGCGCTCGTACCTCAATTGGGCCAGGAGGGGCGACCTCCTTGGGCACCCGAGCCTCAAGGTCCGTCGCGACCGGCGAGACAGGAAACGCATGCGCCGTGAGCTGACCCTCAGCTCCGAGGAGGACGTTGCCCTCATGGTGGGCTGCCACCTGGTGGCCTCCACCTCGGATGACCCCTCCGATGTCCGGAACCACGCCCTGGTGCTTTTCCTCCTCACCACCGGGTTGCGCATCGGCGAGGCCCTCGACCTGCGATGGTACGACCTGGACCTCGACACTGGAACGGTCCACGTCCAAAGGGGGAAGGGCGGGAAGGAACGCACAGCCCTCATGGACCCTCGGACCGCAATGGTGATGGGGCGGCTCCGCGGACTTGGACAGATGAAGCCCCGGTGCCCGGTCGACCATGTCCCGGGCAGCGAGGCCTGGGGGGACGGTGTCCACCGCTCATTCGGCGACGACGACCCCGTCTTCTGTGGCGCCCGCCCCCTCGAGCAGATGTCCCAGTGCAATGCCAATTCCATCACGAAGAGGCTCTCGAAGAGATTCACGGGCAAGGAGTACACCGCCCACTGCTTCCGCCACACCTTCTGCACCAGGTTCCTGCGGCACGGGAAGACGCTGCAGGACCTGGAGACGCTGATGGAGCTGGCGGGCCACTCGAGCATGATGACCACACAGGGCTACCTGGACCTGGACGGGAAGATCCGCGACGAGAGGTTCAGTCGGGTTACGGAGGCACACTGGGCAACCGCCCCGACGCCCGAGGCGGGGACGGTCGAACGACCGGAAGAAGCACCCTCGGAGGGGACCGAGGCCCGCGATGATGAAGAGCCACCGTTGGAGACCGTCGTTGCCGTCGATCGGGCTCCCACACTGTTCGATTGGTCCTGATATTGCGGATCTGTGGATGTGTCGACTTCACGAACCTGCGTTTGCAGTGATCCGTCCGTACCAAATGAAAATATTATTTGTCATTTAACCTGACCAAATGATAACTATGATTATCACATGGTAAATTATTTAAATACTAGGGGCCCCCGGCACTGAGATAGGGACTCCGGGACCCGTGTATGGGGTCGGAGGCACGCCCGGGTGGGACCCCCGTAATGGAGACACGACCCCGTCTTCCCCCAGGTGGCGTCAACCTATACATGGACACTTTTGGCTCATAGTGTCCACCTATACATGGACACATATATAAAGGATGACGTTCATAAGTGCAAACATGGACCGGTTGCTGCACAGGTTCAATCCCTGGTGGACGGAGGAGTTCCACCCCCCCGCCATACCCCGTCAGCACTACCAGCGGCAGCTGATGTCGTTGGTCGACACGAGGGATGTCGTCCTGGTCACGGGGCTCAGGCGCGTGGGAAAGACCACGCTGCTGTACCTCACGATCGAGAGTCTCCTCGAGACGGTACCGGCGGACAGGATATTCTACGTCTCCCTCGACCACATGGGCCTCCGGGACCACACCATCCTCGATATTGTGGAGGAGTATCGCAGGATCAACAGGTTGAAGCACGACGAGCGTGCATATCTCTTCCTCGACGAGGTGCACCTCAAGGAGGACTTCGAACTTCAATTGAAGAACCTGTACGACGAGGGTAACACCAAGGTATTCGCATCCGGGTCTGCCAGCCTAGAGATAACGATGAGGTCCCCGAGCCTGACGGGGCGACAGCGGTTGGTCCCCGTCCATCCCCTGGACTTCAGGGAGTACCTGGCCTTCAACGAGGTCGAGGTGTCCCCCGCGGACGGCCACCTCCTCTCAGAGTTGGCGGAGGACCACGTGAGATTCGGGGGTATGCCCGAGTACGTGAGGACCCGGGACATGGGCTACCTCCAGTCGGTTGTCGATACCATCCTCTGGAGGGATGTGGCGGGTAGGCACGAGATACGCAACCGGGAGATGCTGGCGGACATGCTGGCACTGGTGGCGCAGAGCGTGGGCACGTGCCTGAGCACCCGGAAGATCTCCAAGGTCCTGGGCGTCTCGACGGAGACCGTGAGCAGGACCATCGACCTCTTCGTGGAGGCGAACCTCATCCACCTGACGGAGAGGCAGGGCAAGGTCTCGGAGAGGAAGGCCTCACCGAGGAAGATGTACCTGGCGGACACTGGCCTCTTCTCCATCCTCACGGAGGGGGTCAACCTCGGTGTCATGGTCGAGAACGCCGTGTACCTGGCGCTCATGAGGACAGGAAGGGTGAGGTACCACCTCGCCTCCGGGAGGGAGGTGGACTTCATATCGAGGAACACCGCCTGGGAGTCAAAATACAAGACCAGGATGACGGAGAAGGACCTTGCCAACCTGAAGGACCTCAATAGACCCACCAAGAAGGTCGTCATCACCAGGGATGCGGAGGGGAGGGAGGACGGGATCGACCTTGTGCCCCTCTGGAGGTTCCTGACAAGGGAAGCCGAGGGGGACGCGTAGACCGGCCCGGGACATCAACGCAACCTCCGCGTCCGGGACAAGCACACCTGTCGAGCCCTGATTCCCAGTACATGCACCGTAAGTTCGTCGCAATGCAGGGTTGTGGCGTGCGGGACAACTCCATGGGGCCGCCACATTATCTCGCCGGCTTGATGCGATGCTCGGGACGCGCACACGCGCGTCCCTGCGCTGGGACAGGGTCGCTAAGGAGAGAGACGGGCTATAATGTCACAAGGAATGAGTAGTTGACTTTCGAGGATGGATGAAAGGTGGACAGGACAGGCAAGGGCACCGGGGACGAGAAGGGGCTCTGGGGCGATCACGAGATCGGCGAGGACTGCGTGATAGGCAAGTTCGTCGAGATAGGGGACGGGGTCTGAATAAACGTATCATATTATGACTTGTGGTGTACTCCACAATCCAGGTTGTGGGGTACCCCACAACATGAGCCAGTAAGGTCGGATATGGGTCCGATTCTATGGGTACATGGACTCAACAATGAAGTTTGTGAGGTACGGGACAATTATTCGAAATCGATGGAGATCCACAGACCCCCCCGATCCATCCATAAATACCCACCTGGACATGGATTATCGTATGACAAGGACCGGTAATGCAAAGATTAATACTCAAGAGGATGATATTATCAATAGGATGAAAAGAAAGGAAAGATACTACATCGATACGTCGGTGATAGGTGGATGCCTCGACGACGAGTTCGCGAGAGCCTCTAAGAGGTTGATGGATCTCTTCATCAAGGGGGAGAAGACCGCCCTTGTATCAGACATCACGATAGCGGAGATCTCCAGGGCCCCAGTAGATGTCCAGAAGGTACTTGATGAGATACCATCCGAGCACATTGAAGAGGTCTTTCTGGACGAGGAATCGAACGATCTATCGGCCTCATACATCAAGGAGAAGGTCATCACGGCCAGGTTCTTGGCAGACTCACAGCACATCGCCATAGCGACCGTTGTCAACGCCGATGTGATGATCAGCTGGAACTTCAAGCACATCGTCAACATCGAGATGATCAGGGGTTTCAATTCGGTCAATATCAAGCTGGGGTACGGGACCATGGAGATCCGGTCCCCATGGGAGGTTGTCGGTCATGAGTGAGAAGAAATTCGATTCGGTGAAGATGATGAGGGATATCCGTGACCGCATAAGCAGGGATATCCAGGGTATGACGCTCGAGGAGGAGAAGGAGTACCTCGCCAAGCTCAGTGGAAAGTCGAGTTGACCAGGCACCATCCGTTTCCCATGTTATCGGGTTCACGTTCGATCATAGAGGTCCATACAACGAACAACACGTAATGTTCAAGGCACATCGAAACGTTCGCTGCAATCTTGCACGCGACGTACGGATTCCAGTACTTCCACCGATTGTTC
Organism: uncultured Thermoplasmata archaeon; assembly: GCA_965369625.1. Taxonomy (GTDB): domain Archaea; phylum Thermoplasmatota; class DTKX01; order DTKX01. The sequence continues at coordinate 11,825 of CBDUQW010000054.1, forward strand.
GGCGGAGTGGAACTTGTGGGGTACCAGGTTCCCATGATCTTGAAAGGATTCAGCATGACCACGTTGCTCAAGTGCGGTGATTGCGGAGAATTCCTCCCCGACGATGCTGACATCTGTCCGACATGTGGGATGGAAATCGAACGCGATATCGTCAGATGTGGACAGTGCAGCTCCTGGATACCGCGGGAGTTCCCTGCCTGCAAGTACTGTATGGTGATCTTCGAGATGCAGAAGCCGCCCGAAGATCGTGGTTGGTTCCGCAAGAAGAAGGAAGGGATCTACCGACTCACCGTGGAGAAGGCCTTCTCCTCCAAAGACTTCGAGCGCTAGGCCAAGGTTATGGCTCAATCCGTCTCGGGTGAGCCCTTTCTCACGGCATCCTCGAGGGTCTCGGTGAGCATCCGGGCTGTGCCTTGATCGAGGACGATACGGACCGTTGGACGTTCCTTGCCATCTGGCCCGGGTAGATGCTCCAGCTCGATGGACTGCCCCTCGGGAAGGGCTTTCCTGACCCCCATTTCGAAGTAACCATGGTCGGGAACGATCTGGTCTATGAGGGCGTAGTTGACGATGTTGATGGCTCGGACCAGGTCGCTGTCCGAATTGAGCTGGAACACCATCGGCCGGACGGTCCGGACCTCGTCGATGACCTCGAGCTCCACGAACCTGACCAGCTTGTCCATCAGGGTGGGCCTGGAGATGTCCACATGTTCTAACAGCTCCTTCACTGAGAAGGTTGCCCTGGGCATGGACAGGAAATGCTCCAGCAGTCGCGTCTCGGGGGTGTCCCCGAAGAGTCCCTCGAAGGGTCTTTCTGACATGTTATCGACCGATCGATGGATGTCCTTGTATATCAAGTTTGTCAAATGACTATCGTTGAGTGTCAATTATATTTGACACTATAATACTCGTCCGGGTCCATCAAGATCCTTTTGGCTTCACCAGGATCGACATAGTAGTGGATCTTACCTTCCTTTCCTTTCTTCGTCTGGCCTACGATACCAAGATTCATCAGACGTTTCAACGACCTCTTGATTACCTTCTTTCCTTCCCTTCCCCGATGGTCCCTGATGATAGCCTCCTCCCTCTTGGCAGTAGGTGGGGACACGCACCTCTTCTTGAGGAGGTACTCGATAAGGTCGAGCTCGAGGGTGTCGGACTTCGGTCGCTCGTCATCCATCGGATAATTCGATGGAGGGGTCTGTTCAAGAAGGGTCCGTGATAACCATCAAGGATGATGGGAATAATCATAGGCCACGTAGTCTAGTGACGTACACGACAATGGAGGTTGTGCCGTACGGGACAGGGGTGTATCGATAGGGAATTGACTGTTAAAAGACTTCGGCTCGGTGGTATTAGATGGAGGTGTGAGATGGGCAAGATAGGCAGGGGCACCAAGGTCTGGGACGAGAAGGGGCTCTGGGGCGACCACGAGATAGGCGAGGACTGTATTATTGGTAAGTTCGTGGAGATCGATGACGGCGTCAGGATAGGGGACCGCTGCAAGATAGAGGCCTTTGCTTTCATTCCGCCGGGTGTTGTTATTGAGGACGAGGTGTTCATCGGGCCCCACGTTTGCTTCACCAATGATAAGTATCCCAAGGCGACGGGTGAGTGAACATTCCATGTCCTTTCCCACTCACGATTGTAAAGAGATGGGAGGAATTCAGCCACTGGGAATTCCATGGAAAAGCAACACGCACATTCACAGAGGACCCCCCCGCATACATATAAATAGACAAACCCAGTATAACTCTATGGAAGGATTGACGACGCCTCTCTGGAGATACCTCGAATGAAAGTACCTGATGCCGAATACACATTAAGCTCGTTCACGGAGGTCGTGTCCAACTTGGGCAAGAGGGTCCTATCTAGGGAGGATGCGCGGAACGAGATCAAGATGTTCTTCTACATCACCGACGTCGAGGATCAGTCATCCCTGTTCTCCAACCTCACGACCAAGAAGATGGGAGAGATCATTCAGATTCAGGTACCGAGGGACCTTGGGAAGGGCGGGGGCCCGGATAAGGAAGAGAACTTCGACACGTACTACTCACTCCGATACGACGAGAGCATCCTGCTCCTAATCTCATCGGTGACCCTCAAGTCGCACCATCCGAACCTGGGAAGGTTCCTCAAGAACTCGAGAGGTATCACCGAGATGTGGATGAGCCCGAGCATCATCCTCAAGGTCCTCGACGACCTGGAGGAGCGGTATCCCGCGATGCGCATCGAGAACTTCATAGCCCGCCGGAACCCGAACGACAGGAGCGAATGCTTGCACCGTCCCAGGTTCGGAAGGAGGGTGAACTACACGGGTCTGGATGGGAGGGATGTCCTGAGGGAGCTCAGGCATTACTACGGGATCCATCCCGTGAAGATGAACCTGAACCTCGCCCCGACCATCAGTCTCAACCTCTACGAGGAGGGACGGTTCATCCTCAGGGACATCAACGGGGAGACCTTCTCGGAGGTCCGGCACCTCATGTCCCTTATCAAGAACGACGTCCTGTCGCTCTACTCGACCGCGAAGCAGTTGAGGTTCGAGGCCAGGGAGAGCGAGACCACATTAGGGACCGTACAAACCCCCATCATCCACGCGGGCGAGGTCACGTTCGAATCGGGCCCGATCACCGGTCCGATCGCCGAGGACTTCGTGAGGGGGTCGTCCGAGTTCTCCTTCATGGACGTGATCCTCGAGGAGGGTTCCCTCAACCTCTCCGCGATAGTCATCGACGAGGTCAGGAACGCCGTGTTCGACGTGAGCGGGACGGAGAGATCACTGGCGATAGTCCCGAAGTCCGACGCCTCCTTCGACTCCTTCATCCGGTTCTACAGGTACGTCACCGAGACGCTCGACAGCAAGGCCTCCTTCGCACCCATGGTGAGCTGAGTGGAAGAGAGCGACTTCGTAGACGGGCTGACCTTCGAAGACCTGAGGAAGCGATATCGGTCGGAGAGGGACGAGAAGCTCCGTGACACCCGTTCGTCCTTCGAGGGGGAAGAGGAGGGCCTGAGACGGGACATCGAGGCTGGGATCGAGGACGACCAGAGGCACAGGGAGGTCCTGAACCTGGCGGTGAACCTGTTCGCCAACCCCGCTTCCCGACCCTATAAACTGGGCTACCGCTTCGTCCACGGGTCACCGCTCCACGAGCTTGGCGTTCCCAACTTCGACTTCCTGGTCGCCAACGTGGAGGCGGAGGAGCCCGTCGCGATCCTAGGCGAGGCGAAGGGGTCCGTGTCCGGCCCCGCCAGCACGGTCGCGCAGACGCGTGAACGCCACCAGGTGGTGATGGACCACATCGACCACATCAAGGAGCACTATCTGCGGACGGACGAGGATCCCAGGGTGGAGGTCGTCCTCGCCGTGCCCGCCATAGGCGCCCAGCGGGTCATCGAGGCCATCGAGGACTCCGGTGGAGGCATTATACCCTGGATGACGGACACCGGCGAGAACCTGGTCAACTTGGAGCTGCCCAGGAGCATAGGCGGGAAGGCGAGGGCCTCCATGCTCCACTCCGACCGGGCGTTGAACCGGGCGCTGGAGAGGGTCAAGAGCATGGACCGGGGCTTCGACGTGTTCCCCCAGAGCCCTCCCTTCACCAAGCTCCGGATGCTCGTCGTCCACGCCATCAAGGAGGGACAGAGGTACTGGGTCGACAGGGAGGTGCTGTCCCGGCGCCTAAGGAAGGAGCTGTTCTACCTGAGCGAAGACCAGGTCGAAGGACTTGTTGATGATATGGTAAGGATGGGCTTCGAGGTTGGGGTTCTGAAGGAGGTCGATGGCCGGCCGGCCCTCTCGATGAGGTGGGGCAGCAGGCCGTCGATGGAGGTGGAGCTCCGAAAGGCGTGGATCGACCGCCGGTGCGGGTACGAGCTGCAGAAGCGGATCGACGGGACGATCGCCGAGCTGCAGGAGGGATTCGAGAGGGAGCGTGACAAGCGTCCCCCCCTTGAATCCTTCGATGATTGACGGCCTGAACGACAGGGCACTTGCGTTACCACGACACAATCACCATGACCATTGCTAGATGCCCGGGGACTTCGAGCGGGGCCCAACACAACACCCGGTGCCCGCCCTCCGTGACCATACTCTTTGGCAAGGACCCATCAACCGTTTTATATAGCCAGAAGGACCGTCCTCGTACCAACACGTCCCGCCGGCCGGGAGCGTGCGTAGCCATCGGTCCTCTGACGCCCGGGAGTCGAACCGATCCGCGACCCGCGGAGGTGAGGGGGAGCTCGAGGCAGCAGCCCGCGCTTTCCAGAGATGGCCGACGGGGCCGCCGCGTCATCACGATGGTGTGATGCTCGGGGAGCACGGGCCCGCGGGCACCGTCCCTCTTGAGGGTCGTGACCAAGAAGTATTAGACAGGGAATATTGTCTGGCAGGCTCTGAACTCCGGCGTCACCGATGTCCTCGGCCGCCCGTGGGGTGCTCCATGTGCACACTACATCCATGAGACCTGATGTACGAGGACCAGACTGGATACCCCTGTGTAAACCAAAGACATGACCGTGACCGAATACAATAACGTTAATATTCTACCTTACCATAGCAGACCGTAAGAGCCAGAGGAGGTTCGGGGCCGATGTTATCTATGGACTCTCGCGCACTCAGGATATCCCTTCTTATCGCAGCGGCAGCCCTTGTCGCGTTCAGCTGGTCCCTGGACGCGTCGGTCGAAGCGGCGAACAGGGGCCCTATCAAGATTCTGAGCGATTCCGATTTCACATCGGCCAACGGCGTGGTCTCTGGCAATGGCTCGGTTTACGATCCCTACATTATCTCGGACTGGTCGATCTCTAGCTCCGGCCCCGATATCTGCATTTGGATATCGGGGACCTCCAAGCATTTCATCATCCGCAATGTCTCGATAAACTCCCACTCCGCTGGCAATGCAATATTCATCTCCGAGGTCGAAGGAGGTTTGATGGAGAACATATCGCTGGAGAATTACATGGGGTCCCATTCCGTCAGAATGTTAGAAGTCAGCAACCTCACGATAAGGAACCTGACGGCGTACAGAGGGTGGATAATCCGCTTGATGTCTAGTGTTGACATCCTCTTGGAGGATGTGGACCTTACCAAGGGGGGTAGCGAGATCGTGATTCTCAACTGTCGGCGATGCGAGCTGGTCCGTTGTGAAGTCACAGGACATCCCTCGGAGGAAGGTTTCGACATCGTCAACTCCGATTACATTTCATTGGTTAACTGCACATCTCGCTTGTGTGGTACAGGTGTCTTGTTGACGAACAGCAAGCACTGCTCGTTCATAGGATGCGTAATCGAAGACAACACGTACGCAGACCTTCACGCACGCTCATCCGTATACACAACTCGGGTCAACCAGACACGGTTCGGGAGAGCCGGCCTGGTCCATTCGAGCTGCTCATTTTCGGAGATCGACAGGGCTAGTACCGTGGATGGGAAGCCCATCGTGTTCTACGCGAACAAGACGGATGTGTCGGTCGATTCCGATGTGGGCCAGGTCATATTGTATAATTGTACCAACGTACGAATATCCAATATGACGACCAACGGTACCCGAAGGCCTATTCTGATGATAAATTGTGATAGGACCTCATTCTCAGATCTCCATCTTCATGGGGCCGAGATAACGATTGATGCCAAGGACTGTCGTAATACGATTATCAGGGAATCCTATCTCAACTTCTCGCTCAACTGGGACTCGCCCTTCCATGGTGTGCGACTCCTCAGCATGGAGAACCTGACGATGAACACCGTCGACCTCAATGGGCGTGGACCGGGTTTGCACATCGCTGGAACCTCGGGGAGATCCACCCCTTCGTTCGTCCATCTGATCAATGTGACCACAGAGGTCATTAATGGAACGTCAATCGAGGTCGTCGATTCCAACAGCACGGTGGTAGAGGGATGCACTGTCCGATACAACAACAGAGAATACGGTATTGCCATCTACGATGCGGTCACATTGGTTGTCTCGAACTGCACCATACACAACTTTCGCAATGGTATCTACGTGCGAGGTTCTGGCTCCTACCTGGTCCGAGATAACCTGGTCTATGACGGATGGCTCGGGAGCATAGGGATATACATCTATGCAGAAGGGGCAACTGTGACAAACAACACGGTGAGTGACTGCGGCTCGTCCGGAATAACCACTCACCGCTACGGCAAAGGACACATCATCGTTAATAACACCGTAAAAAGATGTAACAGTGGGATCGCCCTCGGCTCGGCCGATACAATCTGTGCCAATAACACGGTCATGGAATGCTACCGGGGAATTTACGTACTTGGTGCCAATTGCACCATCAGGGATTGTACCGTAGGAGACTCGAGTGGATATGGAATGGAGGTCATTTGGGACTACTCTAACGTAATTAACTGCACTATCTCGAACGCAAGCATAGCAGGGATATGGGCACACGGTGGAGGCGATGATATCAACATCACTGGCTGCTTCATCGAGCGCTGTCGCGTCGGGATCTACCTAGGCCATTATTACGTGACGGTCACCCTCAATACGATTGAGAACTGCTCATCCTATGGTGTCTTGACCGTTACTGGTGGGAACACCATCTATTGGAACACGTTCATTATGAACAATTATGACCACGAGCAGTCCACCTATAACGGCCCTCAAGCCAACCAAGGGGATACCGGCAACGCGTGGGACAACGGCGTGGAGGGGAACCTCTGGAGCGATTACCGGATCAGGTATCCGCATGCCGTGACGGTGGACGGGAAGGTATGGAACATCCCCTACGACCTAGGCTGGCGTGATGACCGCTACCCCCTTGCCACTCCGGTGGACCTGGTACCCCCTGTCGCCGTCGCTGGTGACGACCTTACCGTCCCCCAGAACACCACCGTCACCTTCGACGGCACCGATTCCTCAGACGACGTGGCCATATACAGGTGGGCCTGGGTGTTCATTTACGGGGGGGAAGAGCAAAACCTCTCCGAAGGGCAGGTAAACTTCACCTTCGACATAGTCGGCGCCTACCACGTGACCTTCACCGTCTGGGACAGGTTCGGCAACGATGACAGCGACTCATTGACGGTGACCGTGCTGGACACCATCCCACCCGTGCCCGACGTCGGTCCACCTGTCTCCGCGAATATAGGTGATTACTTCAATCTGAACGCCAGCAGGGCATGGGACAACGTTGGCATAGTGAGCTACCAGTGGACCCTCGACCCGGGGGGTCTCAACGTGGTCAGGAACGTGGTCACGTTCTCCTACAGGATAGACATCCCTGGAGATTACATCGCCATCTTGAACGTCAGCGACTCTGCCGGCAACTGGGCCCTGGGATACCTGACCATCATCGTGCTGGATAACATACCGCCGGTGGCCGACGCCGGCAAAGATCTCGAGGTTGACCAGGGGGTGGAGATGTCTTTCGACGGCACAGGTTCTTCGGACAACATAGGCGTCGTGGCCTATCAGTGGACGGTCGAGATCGGGGGTCCACCGGTCCAGCTCTCTGGACCCAGTCCGAACTACACGTTCAACGAGGCAGGCATCTACAACGTGACCCTGATGGTCACAGACGGACGTGGGCTCACCGATTCAGCAGAGCTGATAGTTACCGTACGCGACACTGAACCGCCCGTCGCCATCGCCAGCGAGGATGTGACCATCATCGAGGGCGGCATCGCCTCTCTTCATGGCCGGGGCTCTACCGACAACGTCGGCATTGTTGCTTACAGATGGATGTACGAGGTGGACGGCATACCGTTCGAGAGAACGGGTCTGGAGGTGGACCTCGAACTCCAAAGCGCCGGGACTTTCAACATCGTCCTGAGGGTGGAGGACGATGAGGGCAACTGGGGAGAGGATATCGTCATCGTTACCGTGACAGACATCACCCGACCCACCGCAGACGCTGGCGGGGACAGGACCGTCGCCCAATCCGAGGAGACCCTCTTCGATGGAGGGAACTCCACCGATAATGTGGGTGTGGTCCAGTTCGAGTGGTCGATCGAGGACATGGATGAGACCGTCACCCTGGTGGGGAAGATCATGCTATATACATTTGACACCCCTGGGGTCTTCCGGGTCACATTGACCGTCTCAGACGCTGCTGGCCTTCCGGACCTTACGACCATCCTTGTGACCGTGGTCGACACAACCCCGCCGGTGGCAGACGCTGGCGAGAACGCCACCATCCTGGTGGCCTCCACGCACAAGCTGGACGGGTCCATCTCGACGGACAATGTTGGGATCGTGAGATACAGGTGGACCTTCACCTACAAGGGTAAGGCCGAGGAACTGACCGGAGCACGACCCTCCTTCTTGTTCGACAAGGCAGGGGCCGTCGAGATAGGGCTCGAGGTGGAGGATGGTGCGGGCAACAAGGCCTTCGACACCGTCTGGGTCACCGTCAGGCCCGAGGTCGTCGAGTGGGCGATCGGCCCCTTCGTCGACGGCGACGGTGAAGTGGTGAAGGGCGCGAAGGTGACGGTGCTCATCGCAGGTACGGAGTACAAGGCCGAGACTGACGAAAATGGCTGGGCGCGTACCGAGGTCAAGTGGGTAGACCTCCAGTCCCCTGCCAACGTGACCGTCTCGAAGTCGGGCTGGGAGAAGCTCACCTTCGACATCGATCTGGACGAGGAGAGGAACCCGACCGGAGACATCCCCCCGATGATGAAGAAGAAGGCGGAGGACTCCCCCGGTGCTGGTATCGCGCTTGCTGTACTGGCATTACTGGTATCCTTCGTGGCGGTCGGCCGAAGAAGGGCGAAATGACCGTGATACTGTGTAATTCAGGGACTTATGTCACCCGTCCGCCGGGCAACCGTAAGGACCTCGAGACCTTGCTAGACGACTAGAGTCGCAACCGGTGGATCACCCTGGTGGCCTCCCAGGAGGACATCGCGAGGGTGTCGCCGGTGGTGAAGGCCGCCGCGTGGAAGCACCGGATGTTGCTGAGGGAGAACATCGAAGGTTTCTGAAGGAATAACGTTCGAGGATGGATGATAATGGGCAGGATAGGCAAGGGCACCAGGGTCCGGGACGAGAAGGGGCCGTGGCCACCCAGGTCCTCCTCTGATCGTTCACCAAGGTTAAGTGTACGGGACCCCATATCGGCAAGCGTAGGTACTGCACAGTCCAGAGCCCCGGGGTCGAACCGATCCGCGAGGAGATGAGGGGGAGCTCGAGGCAGCAGCCCGCGGCCTCGAGGGGGGCGTCGCCGAAGCAGCCCCCGCCTCATCATCGCGACGGCGTGATGCTCGGGGAGCCTGCACAGGCTCCCCTGCGCAGGACAGGGTCGTGGGGGGTGGAGGGGCCTGAGAATAGGTAGGGGGAATGTAGATAACGGAGTGGTTAGGACCGTTGGGCAAACGCTTGGCGATAGGCATCACAGTTCTTCTGGTGGTCTTCAACACGGCCCTGCTCCTTTGTGCATATTATCTGCCGGAGAGGAATCGAGGCGCCATCATCGGCGGTATGGCGTTGGTAAATTGCACGTTGGTCGTCATCACCCTGATTTTGATGCGTCAGTACGGGTCAGTCTGGACATCGGTCTTCGCCAACTTCCAACCTCCAGATGAGGACGCAGAGAAGAACATCGAGGCGGCCCTCATCGCCCAGAGGATGAACTTCCATATGGACAGCATGGTCGTTTCCTTGCTCGGGTTCGATAAGATAATCTACAATGTGTTTGTGGTTGGCGGCATCCGCATCACTCTGCAGGACGCGCATCCGGGGACCGTCTACGTGGGGCCGGTCCGGGAGGACAACGAGGGAGAGGTCGAGAGGCTGAAGGGGCTGGTGGACGGAGCCCTGGGTTGAGCACGGTGCTCGGGGAGCACATGCGTGCTCCCCTGCGCCAGGACAGGGCCAGTAGTGTGACCCGGCACGCGATGATGAGAGGGGTTGGCATGAGCAAATGGAAGGGACCCGTCGGAAGGGAGTACTGGTTGATCTTTACCGTGGGGTGGACGATCTGGATCGGGGCTATGTACCTCATCAACCTCCTCTGGTGGGATTTTAATGTCATTGCGAACCTTGGTGCATTCTTCATCATGGCCTTCATTGAGATCATGTCCTACATCAACCAAAGGCCGGTGTGGGACTACGTCTACTCGGACCACAAGAAGGAGGGCGTCCTGGAGACGGTCGAAGCGGCCCTTGGGGATGCCGAACTGGAGTCCACCCGGTCCGGACCCGTCAGGTCGAGGTACTGATGGTCGAACAGGTGGTTCTTCGACCTCGGGGCGATGCAGGTCATCGTCGAGACCGACTTTGGTTGGCCAAGCGTCTACGTCGGCCCTGTGATGGAGGGCAACGAGGCGGACGTGGAGAGGATGAAGGGGCTCGTCGACGGGGCCATGAAGGAAGTGAAGGAGGAGTGAGATGGGCAGGATAGGCAAGGGCACCAAGGTCTGGGACGACAAGGGCCTGTGGGGCGACTACGAGATAGGCGAGGACTGCGTCATCGGGAAGTTCGTGGAGATCGGTGACGGGGTCAGGATAGGGGGGCTCCGGTTTCCCACGTTCGCCGCATTCTGTTCATCAAGGTTAAGTGTACGGAATCCCCTACTGGCACAGCATCCTGGTACTGTACAGTCCAGAGCCCCGGGGTCGAACCGATCCGCACGGAGATGAGGGGGAGCTCGAGGCAGCAGCCCGGGCCATCCCCCGATGATCGTACGGACCAGTGCCTCTTGTGGCGTACGGGACAATGGGAGCCAGACATCTCATCATCAATGGTCTCCAACCCCGTGACGTCCAAGACGATCCAAGTTGCATGGTACTGAGCACTCGAGATGAGATGGAACGAGGAGGCAAGCAATGAAGGTCTTTGTATTGGGAGGTTACGGCGTTGTGGGGCTCCCGGCGATCAAGCTGCTGGCGGAGGATGACTCCATCACGCAGCTCGCCGTAGCGGGCAGGGATCTTGAGCGCGCGGAGAAGGCAGCCCGCGAGACCGGCGCGAAGGCCAACGCGGTCCATGCTGATGGCGCCGATCAAGAACAGCTGAGCTCGTTGCTGGAGGGCTACGACCTCGTCGTGAACGCCGCATCGGATGATGTGGCCACATCTATCATGAAGGCTGCGATACGCACGCGGACGCACTACTGCGATGCGGGTGTCACCGTCGAGGAGATGCTATCGTTCTCACCCGAGGCAGAGGCTGCTGGCATCACCGCGATCGTCACCGCTGGCCTGGCCCCGTGCTTAACGAACCTGATGGGAGTGAACGTGGCGGGCCAGCTCGATAAGGTGGAGCAGGTCCAGCTAGGGTTCGGTGACATCTACAACTTCCAGACCGGACAGGAGCTGACCGTCCACCAATGGCTCGGGGACCCAGGGGAGAACCTTCCTTTGCTCCACGGCTGTAGACCGCACATCGGTTGGATGCTGTCAAGAGCGCAGGGTGAGGGAAGCCGTACCGTATCCACCTTCCACGATGGCGGGTTCGTCATGGCCGACGCGATGAGGACCGGTGTGGACGCTCCGTCGTTCCAAGGCGGCACTGTCACCTCATACCCTTACTATGTCGGCGATCCGACGTTCCCATCACTGCCGCTGGACCTCTCCGATAGACCCCCGGTGGAGATCCTGTTCAGCCCGCTCCCGCCTCGGCTACACGACCTCCTCCGAGGCCTTGCGATGAGCGTGCTCGATGGAGAGGCCGATGCGGAAGCGGCGACGCAGTCCTTCTTCGATACCGTGGAGAGCGATCCCCACCGATGGTTGACGCTCCCGGACGACTTCGTCCCGAGCCCCAAGATATGGGTGCGCGCCGTTGGCTGGAAGGAGGGCCGCGCGGCACGGAGCACCTGCTGGTTCACCGAACCGATGTGGGACGTGGGAGGCTACCTCCTCACCAGCGTGGCGTTGGCCGTCGCCGTGCGCAGGGTCCTCCACGGAGGGATACGGAGGCGTGGGGTCATGACCGCGGAACGGGCCTTCGATCCACTTCCCTTCCTCGAGGAGGTGGAGTCCTGTCTACCAGGACCACTTCCCGACGGGGGGATGATCGGTGGATCCCTCGAGTGGTTGGATTGAGGGATTGAAGTGCTCTGGCGTGCGATTCAATGGAGGTTGTGGGGTACCGCACAATTTCAGCCAGGGGGGCGAAATTGGACCCTCCTCCCGTTCGAATCCATAGTATGATGGCCGACATTAATTGCCACTATAGTGGCAATAAATTTATAAATAAGTTCCACTATAGTGGTAGTTATGATTGAGAACCCTGCCGAGTTCAGACGTGAGCTGGAGAAGCTCAACCCACACTGGTTGACGGGCATGCCAGCCGAGGTGGAGGCGTACCCGGTCCACAGGGACGAGCTCTCCACCCTCCACGGGGACAGGGACCTGGGCAAGATCTCTGTGGTCACCGGCCCCAGGAGGGCGGGCAAGACGGTGCTGCTCAGGCACCTGATGGCTAGGTTCATTGAGGATGGGGTTGACCCCCGTAACCTACTCTACTGCTCCCTGGACAACAGCCGCCTGGTGAACATGTGCGACGACCTGGTCCGGGACGCGACCGACCTCTGGCTCGACAGCATCGCAGGTGACGGCCCCAGGTATCTCCTCCTCGATGAGGTTCACCTCCTGGAGGGGTGGTACGCGGGCGTCAAGAACCTCCACGACATGGATGGGGACCTGAAGATCTACGTCTCGGGCTCCGCCTCCCTGGCGATCCAGGTGAAGGCGGAACAGTACCTCCGTGGGCGCTACGTGCTCCACGAGGTCTGGCCCCTGGACTTCCCTGGCTTCCTCAAGATCGTCGATGGTGGTGGCGCGGAACTATCTGGAGTGGGACCGCCCGGGGACGGTATCGAGTCCGACAGGCAGATGAAGGGCCTGGTGTCCAAATTCGACAGGTACCTGCTAGTTGGGGGCTTCCCGGAATCTCTCCAGGTCGAGGACACGGCCAGATGGTTCGAGCTCCTCCAGAACATGGTGGCCCAGAAGGCCGTCTACACCGACGTGGCCGTCACGTTCAACATCCGGGCGGTCAAGGTGCTGGATGCTGTCCTCCACTACATCGTCCAGAACCAGTCCCGGCTCCTCACCTACGAGAGCATCAACTCCGTCGCGGGTCTCAAGCACGAGGTGCTCCGGGACTACATCGAGTACCTGAAGGCCTCGTACCTGGTCGTGGAGATCAGGAAGAACGCGCCCACGGTCAGGGAGCAGCTGGGGTCGAGGAAGAAGTTCCTGTGCGCGGACCAGGGGCTGCGCAACGCGCTTCTGGCCGAGTACGAGGTGAGGGAGGACAACGAGGGCTTCGTCGCCGAGAACGTGGTGGGGATGCACCTCCATCTGGCGGCGTCCCGCCAGGGAATGCGGGTCTTCTACTCACTGCAAGGCGGCGAGATAGACTTCGTCGTCACGGGCGATGGGACGTTGCTGGTGGAGGTCAAGTACAGGAACCGCATCGACGGTGAGGACCTCTCCAAGGTATGGAAGGCGATGGACGCGACCGGAGCCCGGACGGCCTACCTGGTCTCGAAGCGGGACTTCGCCGTCCACCGGGATGGGGACCGGGAGGTCAGGGTCGTCCCGGCGGCCATCTTCTGCAGGTGGGCGGACGAGTATCTCTCCCCGGACCGGTCGACCGAACCCTGAGTTGACGGTGCTCGGGGACCTCGCGCGAGGTCCCCTGCGCGAAGATAGGGTCGCAATGGGAGAGACGGGGCCATAATGTCACGAAGAACGGTTGATTTCGAGGAAGGATACAGATTAGGTACTTGTTTAGCATGACATCGAGTCACACTGAACTTGGGGGCTCGCTGTCCCCCTCAAG
>CBDUQW010000055.1:0-24723 GCA_965369625.1 uncultured Thermoplasmata archaeon
GCGGCAAGCTGGCCCGGGCCGCGGCCCCCGCCCCCGTGACCAGCCTCATCCTCTCCGACGTCATCGGCGACCCGCTGGACTCCATCGCCTCGGGACCGACGGCCCCCGACACCACCTCGTACGAGGACGCGAGGGCCATCCTCACCAGGTACGACGTATGGGACCAGGTGCCCGACAACGTCCGGAAGGAGCTGGAGGAGGGGCGCTTCGAGACGCCCGAGGAGGGCGACCCCCTGTTCGACAGGGTGCAGAACGTGCTCATCGGCAACAACATGAAGTCCCAGATCGCCATGGTGCACCGGGCGCTCCAGATGGGCTACATCGGCTTCCAGATGGAGGACTACCTGCTGGGGAACGCCAGGGAGGCGGCCGGCGCGTTCCTCGAGACCGCCCGGGGGTTCACCGAGGGCGAGACCCGGGCCGTCGTCGTCGCCGGTGGCGAGACCACGGTGGTGGTCACTGGCTCCGGCCGGGGCGGTCGGAACCAGGAGATGGCCCTGGTGAACCTGAGGGAGATGGGCGAGGGCGAGCTGTTCGCCTCCGCGGGGACCGACGGCATAGACGGCAAGAGCCACGCCGCCGGTGCCCTGGTCGACGTGGGCATCCTGGCCTCGGCGATCGAGCTAGGCCTGGACCCTGAGGAATACCTTGCCAATAACGACAGCACCTCCTTCTTCGAGAGGGCTGGGGGCCTGCTGGTCACCGGTCCCACGGGAACTAACGTGGCCGACGTGCAGCTGTACATGAAAGGGTAGGATACACCCAGGGTGGACCGTCTGCCTTTGGGGCCTGGTTATACCCAACCTCGCAGTCTCATTGCCTCAGCTACGCGATTGACCGCCACCATGTAGGCTGCTGTTCGGTTATCGACATTCTGCTCCACGGCCATGTCGTGGACCGAATGGAAGGCCCTCGTCATCTTCTTGTCCAGCTTTGTATAGACCTCTTCCAGGTCCCAGTAGTAATTGTACGCGTTCTGCACACCCTCGAAGTAGGACACGGTCACGCCACCTGCGTTGCACAGGAAGTCGGGGATGACGTACTTGCCGCCCTCGTACAGGACCCTGTCGGCCTCGGGGGTCGTCGGGCCATTCGCGAGCTCGGCCACTATACGGGCCTTGATGTCGTCGGCGTTCTTGCTCGTGATGGCGTTCTCCAACGCTGAGGGGTAAAGGATGTCCACGTCCAAGGTCAGGAGAGCAGCGTTATCGATCTTCTCGGTACCAGGAGCGTTGAAGTCCGAGACAGGCCTTCCCTTGACCTTGTGAGCGATGACCTCGTCCACATCGAGGCCATCTCCGTTGTAGATGCCGCCTCTCGAATCCGACACCGCGACGAGCTTGAGCTCCTCCCCCAAGATCTCCTGGGTCAGTGAGGCGGCGTACTGTCCCGCGTTACCAAAACCCTGGATCGCGTAGGTTTTGGGAGTGAGGTCGATCACCTTCGATGCCTCCCGGACGGTGTAGACGCCTCCCCTAGCCGTCGCGTCGTGCCGACCCGCGGAACCACCCAGCGGTATCGGTTTTCCGGTTATCACCCCGGGCTCGTTGTAACCTCGTATCTTGCTGAACTCGTCCATCATCCATGCCATGATCTGGGGGGTGGTGTAGACATCGGGCGCTGGGACGTCCCTCTCAGGTCCGATCATCCTTCCGATCTGATCTATGTATCTACGGGAGAGTCTCTCCAATTCTCCGACGGACAGCTCCCGGGGGTTGCATATCACTCCGCCCTTCCCTCCACCTAGTGGAATATCAACCACGGCACACTTCCAAGTCATCCAGGCCGCGAGGGCACGGACCGTGTCTATCGTCTCGGCCGGATGGAAACGGATACCTCCCTTCGTTGGGCCACGCGCGTCATTGTACTGGACCCTGAAACCCTTGAAGGTTCGGGTGTCTCCATTGTCCATCTTCACCTGGATCGTTACATGAAGCTCGCGCATGGGCCAACGCAGGGCTTCGTGGGTACCCTTGTCCAGATTCAACTTGCCTGCGGCGAGGTCTAATTGCGCCTGAGCGATTTTGAAAGGATTCAGTTCCTCCGTCATTCTGCATCAACTCCGTGATATGGCTCGAATCAGTTGGGCCCCTTCGGACCGGCCCCTTCGTGGGCCTCACATTCCCAGACCTTCAGCGGGGGCTCGAGGATCGAGCATATGACGCAAGCGACACCGTCGTTCCTGATGATTTCCGCGTCGTCGACCACGGTGATCTCTATGAAGCTTGTACATTCGCCGACATCGAGGGAGAGGGCCTTGCAGTAGATCTCCGTGAGGCCTTCATCCACCTCCCTTATCGCACCCTCGACCTCCGGTTTATGTATCTTCACGTGCAAGATGATGTTGATGTCGGAGTTCCTCCGAAACTCATCGGTCAGGCTGGAGCCATAGAGGAAACCGCATCTGACATCCTCTATCAACGATGCTAGGTGATCGCATATCTCGTATGCCAGGTTGTACCTGAAATAGTTGTGGACGCAGCAATCCCCCGCCCCAAGCTTCTCGTGGATCTCCTCTTTGGAACTCGCGGTGGACTTCTCAATCGTCCTGTTGATCGCGCGTTCATATATGTCTTCGTAGATGGTCATTCGCGAACGCTCCCCTACGGTTCCTCGGTCCTCCGCCAGTAATCGGGATAGTAGTCCTCCATCCCTATGAGCTTTATCCCACATATAGCAGCGGTGTCAAGGTCGAGGGACCTTATGTCCTCCTTCGTCAGGGTCGCGATGTCGTCGTGGCCGCTGAGCATTGCGAGGATCTTTATCTCTTCTGCGGTCGCGCTGATAAAGTTTGCTACCTTCCGTCCACCCTCATGGGCTTCGAGGAAGTGGGTCAGGTCGGGGTTGCCCGTTGCCACGCCGTATCTGCAATTACCAGTATGACAGGCCATGCAGGCACGGCAGCCCAATGCGATCTCTGCCGCAGCCCCGATCCCGACTCCATCAGCTCCCATGGCCATCGCCTTGTACGCGTCCAGTCCGTTCCGTATCCCACCCAGCGCGAACAGCTTGACCTTCCTATGGACCTTCAGGTCCTTCAGCGCTTTGACGGCCTGGGTGACACATGCTATCGTGGGGATCCCCACGCCCTGGGTGACGATCTCCGGTGAGCAGCCGGTCCCTCCGACCAATCCGTCGATCGATATCGCATCGACGCCGGCCTTGACCGATAGCTCCACATCCTTGTAGGGGCGGCTCGGGCCCAGCTTGATCCATATCGGGACCTTGTAGTCGGTTATGTCCCTGATTATGTCCACCTGATGCTTCAGGTCGTCGAAAGAAAGGACATCGTAGTATCGGCAAGGGGACAGGGCGTCGGTCCCCACCGGGATGCCCCTGACCCTGGCAACGTCCTCGGTGACCTTCGCGCCGAGGAGGTGCCCGCCCATGCCGGGCTTTGCGCCCTGACCTATCTTTACCTCGATGGCATCGGCCGCCTTCAGGTAGTCCATGTTCACACCCCAACGGCCGGTCGACCACTGCGCAGTGATGTGCCCTCCGGGGGTCCACTCTTGCTTGGTCTCTTCGGCGTCGAGGTAGCCATGAGATAGATGCGGTTCCTCTGGTAGCATTCCACCCTCGCCCGTATTGGTCAAAGACCCCGTCATGGCCGCGCCTATCGCGAGGGACATCTTGGCCTCTTTCGAAAGGGCGCCGAAGGACATGCCTGCGATTATTATCGGCACCTTGAGCCGGACGGGGTACTTCGACGTCTCCTCGCCGACGACCACCTCGAGGTTGCATTCCTCCCTGTACTTGTCCAGCGGGGGGACCGAGGCGAGCTGGGAAGGCACGACGACGATGCTATCGAAATGTGGGGTCTTCCCTCCCATGGTCCCGAGGCCTCGGAGGGAGTACGTACCGCTCTGCGCTTTTTGGTGTATCGCCTCGACCACATCCGAGCTCCAGATCGGGCGGACGTTCGTCTCCGATTCTGCAGGCTTTATATGGAGAGTGTCCGTGGGACAGCTCTCCACGCAGATCCTGCATCCTACGCAGGCTGCGTCGTTCACTATCTGGACCTTGCCGAAAGCATCCCTGATGTAGACGTTGTAGGGACAGACCTGAGTGCAGATACCACACTTCCAGGGTTCCTGGTGGCTCAGGCATCTCGACTTGTCAAGGTTCACGCAGTACGCTGCGACCATGGGCATGTTCAATCCTCCTCCGTGATGACCTTCTTCTGTTCCACCTTCGCCTGGTAGAACGGTTTATCGGTCAGAGGCACGAATTTCTTGAGCTTCGAGGGATCGATGTCGAAGCCGCCGTCGGCAAGTAGCTTCTTGAGTCGAGCCTTCTCCTCATCGTTGAGCGGTTCCTCCTTCATGTTGTTCCCAAGGCTCTCCGCCTCACCCCCGAGGAATATCGTGCCCCTGATAAGATAATTTCCCAGGTTCTCTCCGGCGTTCCCTCCGATGATGAGGTCCCCCTTGACCATGTAGGTGGCCACATCGTGACCGACATCCCCACCGATGATAATGGTCGCCCCCTTGTTCATCGTGCCCGTGAAGTCACCAGCGCTCCCCTTGACGTGGAGCGTGCCGCCGTAACAGTACATCCCCGCACCGTATCCAGAGTCGCCAGCCAGGGATATCTTGCCAGATATCATGTTGTCCCCGAGGAAGTTCCGCGCGCTCCCTTCTATGATTATCTCGGCCCCGTCGTTGACCATGCCTGTGTAGTCGCCCACGTCTCCTTTGAACTTGAGAGTGCCGCTACCCAGGCCAGAGCCTAGGCCGTAGGAATCGTTCGCGTTCTTGACCGTTGCGGCACCCTCCTTGGTGAGGGCTTCCCTGACCTGGGTGTTCACCTGCTTCAGTTCCATTCCTTTCGCATCAATCGTTATCATGTCATCAACCTCGGAAATATTGACCACCTAGCACAGAGAACAGGTTCCGCACCCATATTTGTCCTCAGGTTCCTTTTCCTTGGTCGTCTCAACGGTCCTCATGCTGTAGTACTCACCGAACCGTTTCCTTGCCTCCTCGATGCGAGAGGGGTCCTTGAAGGCCTCCAGCATGAGTATCTGCAGGCCGTCGATCATCTCAGCCTTCTTCCGTTTCTTCTTGTTCGCCTTCAAGGCCTCCAGGGCCTTGTCGTCGACGCCATCCTTGACCTCAAGAAGATCCCAGGATATCGCGTTTTCAAGGGCGTTCTCTCCGTGGTTGGTACGCACTATCGCCACAGAGTGGCCTTCCGGGGCGCCCAGGGGGCCTATGGAGATGTCAGCGGCCTCTCCGAGAAGGTCGTAGCACCTGCCACAACCCTTCCTCACCAGCTTGGCCACGTCCGATAGCTTCACTTCCATGTTCTCGCCACTGAACGTGGTCACCTCAAGGCGATCATCCTTCTGCGAGACGGAGATGGCCTTGATGGTGGATTGAGGTATCTTCAGCAATGATGATATCTCCGAGAGGGATTCCTGCCTGTACACGCCAGCACAGAAAAGACCGACCTTCAGGATTATCCGGTCCGATATGTAGTCCAGAGCCTTCGTGTTGGATGTCGACATCCTTTCGAGGGCCTCCATCATGCAAGGCAACCCGACGACGGCGATCCGATGGAGGTTGTTCGCATATATCGCCTCGGCGAGGCCTTCGAGGGTCGGGTTCCAGATGAATTGGTTGCCCGCGCTCTCCACCAGGTCCGCGATCGACGTGGCAACGCGTGGATGGGATACGAGGGTCCATCGGTCCACGTCCGATATCAGTGCCCCATCGATCATCCCGGCCCGCATCGCTCCAGCGAGCAGGTTGGACACGATCTCGTTCGTCACCCCTGAGGGGCTCTGTCCGGTGGTGCGCACCAGCACCTCCCTCTGGACGGGGCCATCGGGCCAGTCCTCCTGCATCCGGGGACATGAAAGCTCGCATAGCTTCTCACCGGCCATCTCGCAGAAGTGACAGACATCCAGTACGGTCGTGGAGAGACCCACCGTCTTCCTCACCACCTTCTTGGAGGGGTGGTCCACATCTCCTTCGAAGTACAGGATCCTCTTCGAACAAGCCGCCACGCAAGCTCCGCAGCCAGCGCACCGTTCGAGATTCCAGACTTCGTTCTCAAGCTGCTTTGACATCCTCAATCCTCCGGTCCTTCGCCTTCTTCATGGGATTCGCTCCCAATCTCTTTATCTCTTCGGTGAACTCATTCACGAGCAGGGAGAACTTGATCCCCTCGCTGGCAGAGATCCATTCGAGCCTGAGGCGCCTCGGGTCGATCCCGTACTCCTCGATGGCTGACTTCAATCGATGGACCCTTCCCTTTGCATATTGATTTCCAGTCGAATAGTGACAATCATTGGGATGGCAACCGCTGACGAACACGCCGTCCGCGCCTTCCATGAACGCCCGGATGATCCAGATCGGATCGACACGGCCAGAGCACATCGTCCGAATTATCCTTATGTTCGGTGCGTATTGAAAACGGCCGACGCCTGCCATGTCCGCCCCGGCATATGAACACCAGTTGCAGCAGAAACCAACGATGTTCGGCTCATCCTCAGGCATCTCCGATTCCACTGCTTCCAACACCTGGCTCATCATCTGATCGTCAGAGAAGCCCCACTGCTGGATGGCCCTGGACGGGCACTCCGGGACACACGTCCCACAACCCTTGCACAGAAGTGGATTGATCTCGGCGACGACCCCTCCCTCGATCGGAACCATGCTGATCGCCCCGTAGGGGCAGACCGTCTCGCAGTTCCTGCAACCCGAGCATATCTCTCCATCGACGTGGGCGACGATGGCCTCTGCCTTCACCTTTCCCAGGGCCATTGGGATGGCCGCCCGTGAGGCGGCCCCCAGTGCCTGTTGTACCACCTCTCCGACGGTGGCTGGGCCCCGGGCGGTCCCGCAAAGGAACACACCATCGGTGGCGAAGTCCACGGGTCTGAGCTTCGAATGGGCCTCGAAGTAGAAACCATCCTGTCCCTGTGGCACCTTGAGCATCTGCGCCATCTGTATCGCGTTCCCGTGCTGCGCCTGGGGGTTGGAGAGGACGACCAGGTCGCAATCGATATCTATGATCCTCCTAAGGGTCGGATTGAAGGCCTCCACGTTCAACACGCCTTCAGACGAGGTTACCTCCGGGGGCCTTTCAGCGTTGAACAGGATGGACCTCACACCCTCCTCCTGGGCCTTGCGGTAGTAGGATTCATTGATATGGCCGTAGGTCTGCATGCCCCTGTGAACGATGTAGACCTCGGAGTCTGGGAGCCGCCTCCTCAGGAAACGGGCGTTCTTCAGGGCGGTCATGCAACAGATCTTGGAGCAATAGGCCACGCCCTGGCCACGTGCCCCGGCGCACTGTATCATCACCACCGAGCGGGGCGTGCCCAGCGTGTCCTCCCTTAACCTGCCCTCTAGCTCCATCTGGGTGATGACCTCGGGGTGCTTTCCGAACCCGTACAACCCCTTGGGCATGTACTGGGTGGATCCAGTGGCGAGGATTATCGTTCCTACCCTGATGGTCTCGTCATCGGTCTCGGGACCGTTCACGGCGATGGTCGCTTCGAAGTTCCCGAGATAGCCGGTCAGGTGCTTTAGGGTCGTGGAGAGGTGGACCGTCACGCGATGGTCGTCACTGATCTCCTTGATGAGCGCGCCCAACACCTCCCTCGGATCCGAGTTGTCAGGGAATAGGGAATTGAGATGCCTCAGGGTTCCTCCGAGCTCGGCGTCCTTCTCTATGATGTGCACCGAGAAGCCCTGGTTGGACAGCGATCGCGCAGCACTGAGTCCGGCGATGCCTCCGCCGATGACGAGGGTCACGGGCTCTATGGAGGCCAACATCTCCTCCCTCGGCTCGAGGAGAGCGGCCTTCGCCACGCCCATCCTGACGAGGTCCTCGGCCTTCTGCGTGGCCTCCTCCGGCTTCCCCATGTGCACCCACGAACACTGGTCACGGATGTTCACGAACTCGAACAGGTACTTGTTCAGGCCCGCCTCCTCGCAAGCTGCCATGAAGAGCGGGGCATGGGTACGTGGTGTGCAGGACGCCACGACGACGCGATTAAGGTCGTGCTCCCTGATGGCATTCTTGATCTCGGTGATGCCCGCGTCGGAGCAGGTGTACATGTTCTCCTGCACGAAAACGACATCGGGGAGGGTCCTTGCGTATTCCACCACCGAAGGGACGTTAAGGAACCCAGCGATGTTGGTGCCGCAATCGCAAACGAAAACCCCTATCCGGGTCTCCTCTGGTGCCTCGCTCACGCACCCGCCCCCTGCCTGGTCTTGAACACCGTTTCAGCCGCACGCGCCGCGGCGGCGGACGCCTGCAGCACGGATTCCGTGACGTCCTTGGGGCCCTCACAGTACCCCGCAACGAATATCCCGGGCGTGGAGGTGTCAACGGGACTGATGTTGCAATCCCTGCTCATGATGAACCCCGAGGGGTGGACATCTATTCCCAGGGTCTGGGCGAGCTTCTTCGTGTCGACCCCCGGGAGTATGGCGGAGGAGAGGACGACGAAGTCCACCCGAAGGGTCTTTACCTTCCCGGTCTCCTCGTCGATGTAGAACAGGTCCAGCTCGTTCGTGTCTGGGTCCTCCCTTATCTCTCCGGGTTTTCCATGGATGTACTTGACCCCGTACCCGCTCTTGGCCCTCTCGGCGTACTCGTGGGCACCCTTTCCGAACGTCCGCAGGTCGGAATGGAAGATGTACGACTTGCTATCGCTGTAGTGCTCCCGTGCCAACATCGCGTCCTTCGTCGTGAGCATGCAGCACACGGAACAGCAATACTCACACGCGTCCGGTCGGACGTCCCTCGAGCCCACGCAGGGAACGAACGCCATCCGCTTCGGATGGCGCCCGTCGGGTTCACACTCAAGGTGGCCGCTCGTGGGTCCCGAGGCACAGATTAGCCGCTCGTACTCCATGCTGGTGTGCACGTTCTTGTACCTCTTGTACCCGTACTCCGTGAGATGTGATGGGTCGTAGATGCTAAGACCGACCGTGACGATTATCGAGGCGACCTCTAGCTCGATCTCCTCGTCCTTCTGCTCGTAGTCTATCGCCTCCGCCTTGCAGATCTTCTTGCAGATACCGCATTTCTCCTTCGTGACGTACAGACAGTGCTCCCTGTCGATCGTCGCCTTGCGGGGAACCGCTTGCGGGAAGGGGAAGTACACGGCCCGTCTGTCGTCGAGCCTCTGGTTGTACTCGTTCGGCACCTTGGTGGGGCACTTCTCCATGCAATCACCGCACCCGGTGCACCTGCTCTCATCGACGAGCCGCGCCTTCTTGAGCACCCTGACCTTGAAGTCGCCCTCGCAGCCTTCCACTGATGTGACCTCAGAGTATGTATGTATAGTGATGTTCTCCTGGGACGCGCACTCGTTCATCTTCGGGGCGAGGATGCAGATCGAGCAATCGTTCGTGGGGAAGGTCTTGTCCAGGAGGGCCATGGTGCCTCCGATGCTAGGGGTCTTCTCCACCAGATGGACCTTGATCCCACGGAGTCCCAGGTCGAGGGAGGCCTGGATACCAGCCACTCCCCCGCCTATCACCAGAACGCTGTCGCTCATGATCGTCCACCCCCTCCGGTGGCGAGGTCGAGCAGCACGTTGATGTCCTTGAAGTCCAACGCGATACCTTCGAGCTCTGAGGGCAACCTGCTGCTCAAAGCGCACTTGTAGTGGATGAGGCACTTGGGGCACGCTGTGACGATCGTGTCCACACCTTTGGACGAGGCCGAACGGAACTTATCGAACTGGATCCGCCGCGTCTGCTGCCCACAATTGACCCAGCCGTTGGGGCCCCCGCAGCAGGTCGCATCCCTGCCGCTTGGACCCACTTCGAGCATCTGAACATCCGGGATCGAGGCGAGCACCTTGCGGGGTGCGTCGAAGACACCTGCTAGGCGACCGAGACGGCAGGGGTCCTGGTACGCTATCACGAGAGGCACTGGCTCGCTGGGAACCAGTTTCCCCTCCTCGATCATGTCCGAGAAGAACTCGGAGGTGTGGAGCACCTCGAAGCCCAGCTCTCCGAAGTGGCGCGGGTAGTCCACCTTCAGCGTCCGGTAGCCCTCCGCGCATGACAGCAGAACAACCTTCGCTCCCGAACGCCTGATGTTCTCGATGTTGAGCTTGGCGAGCCTCTTGAACTTCTCCTCGTCCCCGGTCCATAGGGCATCATGGCCACAGCATCGCTCGTCCGGCATCACGACAGGCTTGATGCCAGCACGGTTCAGCACAGCGATGGTCGAACGAGCCGTGTCGAGGGCATCGTTGCCTATGCTCATCAGACCGCTCTCCTCGGAGGGGTCGTCGAAAAGGGCCTGCTCGAAGAAGGGCAGGCATCCCGTGAAGTACAGCACCTCGCCCTCCTGTGACGTTTCGAGGGCATCGGGTATCCAACCCAACCGGTCCTGCTTGAGCCCGCCGTCGCATTGGATGTCCGACACGATCCGGAGGGCTTCCCCATGGGCGCATCGTCCTGTCTCACCGCCCATCCTCGCCTTTGCCCTCTCGCTCTTCACCAGCTCCTCGTACTTGACCCCCGAAGGGCACCGTTGGCTGCACATCCCACATGTCAGGCAATCCCAGAGACGGGGAAGTCTGACCCCATCCCTAGCTTCGAGAATCGAGGTGATGAGGACGTTCGCGGAGGGAGAGTAACCGTGGTCGACGCGGGTGATGGGACAGCTGGAGGCGCACTTGTTGCACTCAATACAGTACTCGTAGCCAAGGCCCTCATCGGGCTTCTCGGGGGCGTCGATGTGCGAAATGCCCGCTTGCACGATATTGCTCGGACCGATGCTCCGTATCTCCTCCACGAAGTCCGAGACCGTCTGAGCGAACAGCTGGCCCTCGGAGGCGGATATCCACTTGAGCCTCAGCCGCATGGGGTCGATCCCAAGCATCTCGAGGATACGATGCACCCGGCCGACCCTAACCTCCGCCTTGTCGTTGCCCGATATGTAATGGCAATCCCCTGGATGACACCCGGTGACCAGCACACCGTCGGCTCCCTCTTGGAGTGCCTTGAGTATGAAATGTGGCTCGACCCTCCCCGAGCACATGACCCTCACGATGCGAATGTTGGGGGGATACTGGAACCTGCTCACACCTGCCAGGTCCGCTCCTGCATAGCTGCACCAGTTGCAGCAGAACGCGATTATACGGGGCTCCCAGGTCATTCAAGCACCCTCCCCGAAGGCCTCGATCTGCCTAGTGACCTGCTCGTCACTGAAGTGGTGTAGGATTATTGCACGGGACGGGCAGGAGGCCGCGCATGTGCCGCATCCCTTGCAGAGGATCTCGTTGATCGTCGACACCACGAGCCCGTCCTCGGTCTCTGCAAGGCCCGGGGCCCCGAACTCGCATACCCGCTCGCACGTTCCGCATCCAACACAGAGCTGCTCATCGACCCACGCGATCGTCGCCTCTCCCCTGGTCCTGCCCTTGCGGATCGGTATGGATGCCTTCGCCGCCGCCCCGCACGCCTCGGAGATCGCGTCCGGGATCATCACGGGAAAGCGGGCGCTCCCGCACACGAATATCCCGTCGGTAGCGAACTCCAAGGGCCTGAGCTTCGCATGTGCCTCCAGGAAGAAACCGTCCGCGTCGATTGGAACCTTCAGCATCCTCGACAGGTCACCGCTGTCAGCTCTCGGGACCACGGGGGTGGAGAGGACCACGAGGTCCGTTTCCAGATGGTACGTCTCTTTCATCAAGGATTCCAACACCTTCACGCGGAGCCCTCCATCGACAGGGGTCACCAGGGGCTTGTCATCCTCAGAGAACTTGACGAACATCACGCCCCCCTCCATGGCCTCCCTGTAGAGGGCCTCGTTCTCCGCGCCTGGGGCCATTATGTCCCTGAAGAGGACGTAGACCTCGCTGTCACGGTGCCTCTCCTTGATCAGCAGCGCGTTCTTGATGGCGGTCATGCAGCATATCTTCGAGCAGTAGGCCTTTCCGTCACCTTCCTCGGTCCTCGCTCCGACACATTGGATCATCAGGATGCGGTTTGGGAGGGCCTCACCACCCTTGATCATCCCCTCCAATTCCAACTGTGTCTTGATGCCGGGATGCGTACCGTATCCGTAGTGCCCTTTGGGCTCCAGCAGATCGGACCCGGTCGCAACGATTATCGTACCCGCTCTTATCTCCCCGCCGCGGACCCTGCAGGTGAAGTTACCGATATAACCGGTGATGTCATCGATGGTGGAGTCCAGGTGGACCGTGATCTTCGAGTGTTCCTCGATCGCCGTTACCATCGGCCCGATGAGCTCGTCCGCCCTCTTTTTCGTTGGAAAGACGGTGGCGACGCCGTTGAGGACACCGCCAAGCTCCTTCTCCTTCTCTACCAGATGGACATCTATCCCCTGGTTCGCGAGGTTCAGGGCCGCCGTCATGCCCGTGACGCCACCTCCGATGACGAGAGCCACAGGTATCACCTCGATCTCCGAGTCGACCAATGGCTCTAGGAGCGCGGCCCTGGCGACCCCCATTCGCACGAGGTCCCTCGCCTTCTTCGTAGCAAGCTCGGGCTGGTGCATGTGGACCCAGCTGCATTGGTCCCTGATGTTCACCAGCTCGAAGAGGTATTTGTTGACACCGACCTCCTCACATGCGGACTGGAATAGGGGTGCGTGGGTCCTTGGGGTGCATGAGGCCACCACGACCCTGTTGAGACCGTGCTCCCCGATGGCTGCCTTGATAGACTGCAGGCCATCCTCGGAACACGAGTACAAGTTCTCCTCAGCGTGGACCACGTTCGGGAGCTTGGATGCGTATTCCACGACCTGGGGGACATCGACGACGCTTCCGATGTTCCTCCCGCAATGACAGATGAACACGCCGATCCTGGGTGGTTCGGAGGCGGGGTCCTTGCTCTCGGTCCGTCCCGGTTCTGCACCCAGATGGAGCCTCTCTGGGAACGTCATTGTGCCATCCCCCCGAGGTCCTCGGCCACCCTAGCGGCTGCGCAAGATGCCTGGACGATCCCCTGCGGGATGTCCCTCGGGCTCTGGCAGAAGCCACACGCGAAGATCCCCGGGACCGTGGTGTCCACGGGCCGCGCGAGCGGGTCTGGGATATACAAGAAACCGGATTGGTCCATATCGACCTTCAGGACATCGGCGACCCCCTTCGTCCCGTTGGATGCCACAAGGGCCTGGGCAAGAACGACCAGTTCCACCTGGAGGGTCTCTTGGGTACCCTCATGCGTGTCCTCGTACCATATTACCACGTCACCATCGCCGTTGCCCGTGATGGATCCGGGCCTGCTGCGAATGAAGTTCACATCGTATTCCTTCATCGCACGACGGACGTACTCCTGGAACCCCTTGCCGCCCACGCGGAGGTCGATGTTGAAGATGTACGATTTCAGGTCAGGGTCGTGTTCGTTGGCGATGACCGCCTCCTTGACCGAGTGCATGCAGCAGACGCTGGTGCAGTATGGTTTGCAGTTGACATCCCTAGAGCCCACGCACTGGATGAATGCTATCGTCTTGGGTTCCTTCCCGTCGGAGGGCCGTTGG
Source organism: uncultured Thermoplasmata archaeon (assembly GCA_965369625.1). Lineage (GTDB taxonomy): Archaea > Thermoplasmatota > DTKX01 > DTKX01. The sequence goes on from CBDUQW010000055.1 coordinate 13,495, forward strand.
ATATGGCCCAGGGTCGGACCCGATGCCGAGAGCAGGCGTTCGAACTCCATGGCGGTCACCACGTTTGCCAACTTGGAGTAGCCGTACTCCGGGACGTTGGTCATGTCGTAAAGGTCGAAGCCCGTGCAGACCACAACGGCCCCTACGTTCAGCTGGACCGTCTCCTCCTTCTGTTCGTAGTCGATGGCCTTGGCGGTGCAGACCTTCTCGCAGATGCCACATTTACCCTCGGTCAACATCCGGCAGACCGTTGGATCGATGGTCACCTTCCTGGGGACGGCCTGGGGGAACGGCAGGTAGATCGCCTTCCGCTGGCTCATGCCCAAATCGAACTCGTTGGGTGCCTTCGTGGGACATTTCTCGACGCATTCCCCGCATCCGGTACACTTGTCGACGTCCACGTACCTGGGTTTCTTCTGGACCCTCACATCGAAATCGCCCACGGCGCCCGTTATCCCCAGGACCTCGCTGTACGTCATAGTGTCGATGTTCGGGTGTTGAACGCACTCGATCATTTTCGGGGCTAGGATACAGATGGAGCAATCGTTCGTAGGAAAGGTCTTGTCGAGCTGTGCCATCCTGCCGCCGACGCTTGGTTGGGACTCCACGAGATGGACTTGGAAGCCCATGTTGGCAAGATCGATCGAGACCTGCAGCCCTACGATGCCAGCTCCGATGACCAGTATATCATTTGATACCATCTCAGCGGCCTCCAGCGGTTTATTGCATTTCCATTCGCTTGAATATTGGAATTTGAATCGAAATTATTTGAATCCCCATCGAGTTCAGAAACAGCTCTGCTCGATCATTATCAGAAGGATTGGTCCAGAATGCTCCGATTGCTTCTCGGAGACTCGAATGCCTGTTACGCCGTGAGCATCGTCCGTTTCCACAGTGTTTTCGGGGGTACCCATCTTTTCCACCATTTCCTCAGAGACGGTCCTTTTGAAGGACCGCCACCTTGAGTACCGTGTTGCGGGTTGCACCCCCTGGAACACCCTTTTCATATATTAATCCTACTAAGATATCCCAAGGTCGATTTCTCCTTTCCAACCCACCTTGGAGCACCCTCGGTTCGCGCCTATCGTATTGTTCTCTCTCAATACACCACGAGGCCGGGAGACCCACGGGCTCTAATGCATAAGGACCGGACCCTCGTTGTCCCGTCCATTTGACCCCTATCCACCGTTGCCGTTAGATTGCCAAGGACACCTTTGATCCTCCCTCCCTGGACCCATCGGAACATGCTCCAGGAGCGCTAGGGTCAGCGTCAACTTCGTCCGAACCTACGGGGTCAGCCGAGGCGACGCTCGTGGGGTAGGACTTGATCGGTTACAAGGTTGTAGATCCCAATTCGAGAGGGGGAGTCGATCCCTGCCTCGAAGGTGGTCGAATTTTATTTCCATAGTTCACATATCAAAAGAGTAATAACGGACATTCACGCTGTGGCGTCCATGGCCCGTAGAGCTGCGACCATACTTCCGGCACTCATCGTAGTCCTCGTCATGGTCCTTCCAGCCCTAGCGGTCGTTGTACCCGCCGCCGATGGCGAGAGCCGCCTGAACGACGGCTTCAGGTCCTTCGTCGAGATCGAGGCCCAGCTGAGGTCCCTCGCCGAGAACAACTCCGATATCGCCGTGCTGTACGACCTGGGAGACCTCTACCCCAACGACAATGGCACGACCAAGACCACCCACGAGGGGCGCCACTTCTGGGGCATGAAGATCTCGGACAACCCCCTCATCAACGAGACGGAGGAGCCCGACATCCTGTACGTGGGCATGCACCACGCCAGGGAGTGGATGACCACCGAGATGATGATGTGGCTGATCGAGCACATCCTGGCGGACTACGGCACCAACTCCACCATCACCGACATCGTGGACAACAGGGAGCTCTGGATGTTCCCCGTCCAGAACCCCGACGGCTTCGTTTACAGCGAGTCCGTGCGAGACTGGAGGAAGAACCGGCGGGACAACGGGCTCCCGGATGTCGGCAGGAACTGGGGGGTGGACCCCAACCGCAACTACGGCTACAAGTGGGGCTACGACGACACCGGCTCGAATCCCAACCCGAACAACGACCTCTATCGAGGTCCGTACCCCTTCTCCGAGCCCTGCACCCAGATAATGAGGGACATGGCCTACGCCGTCAGCTTCGAGATGGCCATATCCTTCCACACCTACGGCGATGTGATGCTCTATCCCACATGCTATACCCGCCAGCACACCCCCCACAACCCCTTCTTCCGTGAGCTGGGAAGGCGCATGGCCGAGCACAACGGGTACGAGTACGGTAACGTCGCGGACGGGATCCTGTACACAGTGAACGGCGGCTTCGACGACTTCATGTACTTCAACACCTCGTGCCTCCCCTTCACCTACGAGATGAACTCCGCGGCCCAGGGCGGGTTCTACCCGGACTCGTCCCTCATCGTGCCCACCTGCACCATGAACTACGAGGCCGCTCTGGAGCTGGCCAAAGCTCCCGCGAACCTCTACCACATGTTCGATGGCGGCATCAACGGCACAGTGGTGGACCCCCGGGGGAACCCCCTCGAGGACGTGTACGTGAACATCTCGCTGCTGGCGGGCGACGCGCTCAACTTCACGACGGGTCCCGACGGGCTGTTCTCCTTCCACGCGCCCGACGGCCGTTTCTATGACATCACCGCGGAGAAGGATGGCTACTCCCGCTGGTCCGACAGCCACCAGGTGCGCTGGGACACAAATCTCACCAATGTCACCATCACCATCAAGGACAACGTGCCCCCGATGATCGCCCGGGTCGAGGCCAGCCACGACGGGGAGGTTGGCACCGAATTCGGCATCGGCCAGCAGGTGCGCATCGATGTCTTCGAGGAGCGGGGAGAGGTGGACCTTACCGGCGTGATCACCATCCAATCGGTGCCAGCCCAGTACTTCCACCGTCGCAAGCCCCTCTCCCACGACGGGGCCACTGGCTCGTACTATTACCTGTGGGACACATCGGACCTCGAGCCCAGGAACGACTACCTGGTGACGACGGAGCTATGGGACATCGACGAGAACAGGGACAAGGACGGCGTCGCCCCTGGCGGGCCCGACCTTACCCTCACCCTCCGCGACATCACGCCCCCCATGGTGCCCATCAACCTGTCGGTGGAGGCCCAACCCGAGGGCGGGACCCTGGTGATGTCATGGGAGGCCAACACCGACGACACGGAGACCTACACCCTCGAGCGCAGGACAGGTCTGGACGGGGAGTGGTCCGTCCTTATCAACCTGACAGAGGAGGAGACGACGTTCACCGACCAGGGCCTGGAGAACGAGGTGGCCTACACGTACCGGCTGATGGCCTGGGACAAGGTGCCCCTGCCGTCGGGATGGTCCGTCGCCGTCACGGGCACGCCCAGGGACCTGGTGCCCCCGGGCGAGGTGCTGGGGCTCGCCATCAACGCCCCCGTTATCGGGGGGATCCTAGAGATCTCCTGGAAGGATAGCACCGACGACACGGCCACCTACGTGCTGTACAAGGATTCTGGTCAAGGGTTCGAGGAGCTGGGAACGTTCCCACGCGGGGTGACGAGGTACACCGACACCGACGTCGTCAACGACCAGACGTACCGCTACCAGGTATCCTCCTTCGATGCAGCGGGCAACGAGGGACCTAGATCGCCCTCGGTGCTGGGGTTGCCACGGGACACCACACCGCCCCCGCTGCCCCAGGTCGACAGGCTGCCCGAGCTGACCAACCGTTCGGAGCACCAGGTGACGGGGACGGCCGAGGCCAACTCGACGGTCATCGCGATGGTCAACCAGGAGGAGGCAGCGCGCTTCGACGTACTGCCCGACGGCACCTTCGGGGGCGCGATGGAGTTCGACGACGGCATCAACCGTGTGTCCTTCAAGTGCATCGACGCCGCGCTGAATCCCTCGGGTCATACGGAGCCCGTGCTGGTGCATGTGGACCTCAATCCCCCGAGGGTGAAGTACTCGGAGCCCGGACCGGGGCAGAGGGGGATCCCCGTCGAGGTCGTGGTGAGCTTCGTCATCTCCGAGGCGCTGCTGACCGAGACCGTCACCGCGACCCTGACCTACGCCGACACGGGGGAGAGGGTCACCATCGTGTTCGCCTACGCCGAGAGCACCAAGATCATCACCGCGGCAGCCTCGACCCCGCTGGACAAGGGGAGGGACTACAAGGTGGTGGTGGACGGCACCGACGTCGCCGGCAACCACCTGACAGGAGGGGAGCTGACGTTCACCACCGTCAAGGAGGAGGAGCCCGAGCCCGTCGTCAGCGGCTCGATGGTGATGCTCCTGGTCGCCATCATCCTCGTCATCGTCGTGGTGGTCGTGGTGGTCAAGATGATGGGCGGGAAGGAGCCACCCCAGGAGCACGCTGAGATGCCTCCCCCCGAGGATCCACCCACCTCGACCCCTCCGGAGGGTCCCCCCTCCTATCCCCAGGAGTACGACCCCACACCACCGGGGGCCGAGGAGCCCCTCGAGGATGGGGAATGGGAGGAGGACTAGCCATCCCAGGGACACTGGACATCCAACGATACCCACAAGTTTCAAATACCTGGCCACTGGTTCAGCTATGACGCTAGCCAGGCTAGGGATTCCATCCCGGCTACTGGAGGCCCATACCATGTCCCGGTCCCGCAGCAACCTCACGATAGCCCTCCTCGCCTTCGTGCTCGTCCTTCCATTGGCCCTCCCGGCGATCAGCCCGCCCGCCATAGGTGAGCCCGACCCGACGGTCATGGACCCCATGCTCGAGGAGGTCCTCCGTACCACCCCCGACGACCAGCGCCTCGACGTGCTGGTGCGCTTCACATCCGACCTCATCCCTGCCGATGACGAGGTCCTCGACGACCTGGGCATCCACAGGGTGGGCGCCTTCCGGATGATCCCGGCCATCCATATCCAGGCGAGACCGCATCAGCTGGAGCGGCTGTCGGGCTACCCGCGGGTCGAGTGGATGGAGTGGGACGCCCCCCTCGACCACCTGATGGACATGACGACCGCCGTGATCAACGCCACCAACACCTGGCGCTCCATCATCGAGGGCAGCCTCTGGGGCGCCGAGGGCATCGACGGCAAGGGCGTGACCGCGGTGGTGCTGGACACCGGCATCGACGCGGGGCATCCCGACCTGGACTACGGCACCAAGACCATCCGCAACCTCAAGTCCGATACCGGCACGGGCCCCTTCTACGAGATAGAGAACGGGGACACCTCGTCGGGTCACGGCACCCATTGCGCAGGGACCGTGGCGGGCAACGGGGACGCCTCCGCCGGTCAGAAGGCGGGAGTCGCTCCCGGCGCCAACCTGATAGGCATCTCGACGGGAGAGGCGATGGCCATCACCGGCGCCGTAGGCGCCCTGCAGTGGGTGTACGAGCATTCCCAGCCAGGGAACAACCCCTACAACATCCGCGTGGTCAGCAACAGCTGGGGCGCGGGCGGGGGCATCTACGAGGCCGGCGACTCCATATCCGAGGCCATCAACAGGCTGACCTACGAGAACAACGTGGTCTGCGTCTTCGCCGCCGGCAACTCCGGTGGCGACGGCAACACCATCCAGTCGGGCAACTACGCCAACACCCCAGCCGCCATCTGCATCGCCGCCGCCGGCCGCGACGGCCTCTACGTCACCGATTTCTCCTCCAAGGGGCGGTGGGACTGGTTGGACACCTACCCCGACGTGGCCGCCCCCGGGCACCACATCGATTCCACAGCCGCCCGGCGCACCCAGATCAGCGCTATGACCCAGCAGGGCGATTCCAACCCCTACTACCTGTCCATCAGCGGGACGTCGATGGCCACCCCCCACGTGAGCGGCCTGGTGGCCCTCCTATGGCAGGCAGCCCCGTCGATGCGGGTCTCCGACGTGCGCCAGGATGCTGGCATCGTCCGCATCGAGGACGAGGGCTACGTCGTCATTCCACCCGAGGAGATGCCCGAGGACGACGAGAGGTACGACGAGGCCTACGCCGAGTGGAACGAGAGGCTGGACACCCGGATCCACGAGGCCGAGGTCATCATCAAGCTCACTGCCAACATGATAGACCCCCGCGGCGAGGGGAACCCCGACACGAACGGCCTGACGGAGGCCAACGTCTCCGAATGGTCGGTGCCCGGTTACGCCATGGAGCGCCAGCACGACTGGAGCCAGGGATACGGGCTCATCGACGTGAACAGGGCCGTGGGCCTGGCGCTCACCCTGGAGCGCCTGCGGTGGGACTACCCCGAGGCCACCGTCTTCGACGCTTACGGGGTCTTCGAGGGCATCTTCGAGGTCAAGGACATCACCCGCGAGACCGACCAGCTGAAGGCCAGGTGGAGCGGCGAGTGGTCCCGCTTCAACGAGCAGGACGCCAACCCCTCCAACACCGTCTTCGAGGCCAACCAGACCAGGTTCGTGTACGTTCCCGAGGGCACCGAGGAGGTCCGGGTCACCCTCTCCTGGCCCATGCTGGACATCCTCCACCAGGTGGTGGGTTCCCTGGGCTTCAAGATCGACTTCGACAACAACGGCGGCTGGGACTACGAGTCCTCCGTCTCCCCCGAGCTGGATGGCACCCGCACCGCGACCGTGTCCGCCTCGGGCAACGATGGCCAGTACTGGCGATTCGGCATCGAGGGCCACGGAGTCCAGTGGCAGCGGGCCCGCGACCTTAAGGAACAGTTCAAGGAGGTCCGGATCGAGTACGAGATAGCCCTCTCCATCAAGTTCGGTCAGGGCTTCGGGACCATCGCCATACCGGCCCTGGACCCCGACGCCATCGCCGTCGACCTCAAGTTCGCCCCGCCGTCCCAGGACTACACCATGGGCAACATCTCCATGGTCAAGCACGTGTACAACATCAGCAACATCAGTTGGTCGCCCAATGTCGAGCCCCCGCCGGTCCCCGAGACCTCGAGCACCGCCTGGGGCTGGTGGATCCTGCTGCTGCTCATCGTCCTCATCGTGGCGGCGTACGTCGTCGGCAGGCAGTATCCCGACTCCGCGGCTGGACGGCGGATCAACCGGACGGCCAACGCCGTGGGGATCTCTGCAGCCCTGGCGAAGACCAAGGACCTCTCCCGCAGGACGTTCAAGGGGGTCAAGGGCAAGGTCAAGAGGGAAAGGCCTGTCGAGGCCGAGGTCGTCGAGGCCGAGGTCGTTGACGACAAGGCGGTCGAGCCCGAACCCTCGAAGGAAGAACCCAAGGTCGCCGATGTGTAGTACCCTGGGGACCCTTGGGGATCGGTCGTCTCCCGCCCAACTACTGCACAAGCTTCAAATACCGCATCCACTCTCGGGAATCTTGATAGCATTGGGTCCAGTGCACACCCGATGCTAGGGGTGCTCCAGATGGTATTCAAGACGATGGTCCCGAGGGCTTCCGCCCTCATCGTGATGCTGGTCCTCATCCTTCCGGCCGCGTACTCGATGGCGCTGCCCGCCCCCGTCCTCGAACGGGACACGATGGTGATCGACACCTTCCTGGAGGGCATTCTGGACGACACGGTCGACGACCGGAGGCTGGAGGTCATCGTGCAGTTCCGCGACGACGTGCTTCCCGAGGACCGCCGGTTCGTCGAACGCCAGGGCCTCGAGGTCCTCCACCAGTACACGATCATCCCAGCCCTGTGGCTCAAGGGCACCCCGCGGGCCATAGAGGCCCTGTCAGCCAGCGACCGTGTGATCTGGATCGAGCACAACGAGGAGCTGGAGTGGATGATGGACGAGACGACCAACGTGATCAACGCCACCGCCACCTGGTACTCCCGGATCGAGGGGAGCCTGTGGGGCACTGGTAGCCTGGACGGCTCGGGCGTCACCGTCGTCGTGGTCGACTCCGGCGTCGACGCGGGCCACCCCGACCTGGACTACGGCACCAAGACCATCCGCAACCTCAAGTCCGACACTGGCACCGGGCCCTGGTACGAGATAGAGAACGGTGACACCTCGTCGGGTCACGGGACCCACGTGGCCGGGACCGTGGCGGGCAACGGTGACGCCTCCGCGGGCAGCAGGGCCGGAGTGGCCCCCGGCGCCAACCTCATCGGCCTGTCCGTGGGCGAGTTGGTCTTCGTGACCGGAGGCCTTGGCGGCCTCGAATGGGCCTACGAGCACTCCAGGCCCGGGAACAACCCCTACAACATCAGGGTGGTGACCAACAGCTGGGGCGGGGGCGGCGGACAGTACGACCCCCAGGACTCCATCTCCCAGGCCATCAACAACCTGGTGTACGACAACAACGTGGTGGTCACCTTCGCTGCGGGCAACTCCGGCGGCGACGGCAACACCATCCAGGCCTCCAACTACGGCAACACCCCCGCCGCCATCGGCGTGGCGGCCACGGGCCGGGATGGCACCTACATCACCGAATTCTCCTCCAAGGGCATGTGGAACTGGGTGGACACCTGGCCCGACGTGGCAGCACCCGGCCACTACATCGAGTCCACCGCAGCCAGGAGGACGATCATCAGCCTCCTCGCCAAGGGCGGCGATGCCAACCCCTACTATCTGGCCATCAGCGGGACCTCCATGGCCACCCCCCACGTCGCAGGCGCGGCCGCCGTGATCTTCCAGGCGGCGCCATCCCTCCGGGTATCCGAGGTCGTCGAGGACGCGGGCATCGTCATGGCAGAGGACGGCACTTACACCGTGGTGCCCCCCGAGGAGGGTACCTACGGCAACCTTCCCTACACCTACGACGAGTGGGCAGAGGCGCCCGACACCCGCATCCACGAGGTCGAGCTCATCATGAAGCTCACCGCCGACTACATCGAACCCGATGGTGAGGGGAGCGCTGACGCCAACGGTCTTACGGACAACCAGGTGCCCTCCTGGTCCGTGCCCGGCAACGCGGGGGAGCGACGCCATGACTTCTCCCAGGGGTACGGCAACATCAACCTCCAGAGGGCAGTGGGTCTGGCCCTCGCCCTGGAACGCCTCCGATTGGAGCACCCCGGGGTCACCGTCCTGGATGCGTACACGGTCTTCGAGGACATCTTCGAGTACAAGGAGGTCAGCACCGCCACCGACATGCTGACCACCAGCTGGAGCGGCGAGTGGTCCCGTTTCACCGAGAGCCCCCTCAAGCCCGCCACCTTCAGCTCCAACCTGACCAAGTTCGTTCTCGTCCCCTCCGGGGCCGAGCAGGTCACCGTCACCATGTCCTACCCCCCGTTGGACATCACCGGGAACCTCGTTGCCGGGTCCCTCGGGTTCACCATCGACTTCGGGGGGGACGGCTCCATCGACTTCGACTCCGGTCTGGGACCCACCCTGGACGGGACGAGGACCGAGACCATCCAGGCCTCGGGCAACGATGGGATGAGCTGGAGGTTCGAAGTGTACGGCGTGGGCTTCAGGGTGCAGCGGCCCTTACAGCAGATCCAGTACAAGGAGGCCCGGATCGAGGTCGAGATGAGTGTGGGCATCAGGTTCCCTTCGGGCCAGGGCGACATCGTCGTCAACCAGTCGGACCTTCACGCCATCAACGCCTTCCTCACCCCCACCCATGCATCCGCCGATTACACCGAGGGCAACCTGACCCTCTGGATGAACGTCTACAACCTGGACAACGTCCAGTGGTCACCGGCTCCGGAACCCACCGAACCCCAATCGACCAGCGGGTTCTCATTGTGGTGGCTGCTGGCGCTGTTCCTGTTCCTGCTGGTGGCGGCCTACATCATCGCCCGGTTCTTCCCCGAGACGAAGGCAGGACAGCTGATCATCAAGGTCGCCACGGCAACTGGCGCCATCAAGGTCTACCATTGGTCAAAGGACACGGGTGTCACCGTCTACGAGAAGGTCAGGGGAAGCGTCCCCAAGCCCAAGAGGGCCGTGGTCCAGGCCGAGGTCGTGGATGAGGGGAAGGGCGGGAGCTAGTCAAGGAACTACAGCTTGTCCATGCCCTGTCTCGCCCGCTCGTGGCCAGGGTCCAGGGCGAGGGCCTTCCCGTAGTTCTCGCGGGCCTCGTCCGACTTCCCCTGCTCTGCCATGATGTCACCCACGTATACGTAGGCCTCGACGTTCTCGGGGTCCAGCTCGGTGGTCCTGTTGAAGTGGGTGAGGGCCGATATCTTCTTGTCCAGGAAGAACAGGGTGACGGCCTTGTCGAAGTAGGCCATGAAGAAATCGGGGTCGATGGCGATTGCCTTGTCGTAGTTCTCGATCGCCTCTTCGTGCTTGCCCTGGTAATCGCGGGTCAGCCCCAGGTTGTGCCATACGCTGGGATTGCGGGGATCGACCTCAGCAGCCCTTGCGAGGACCGACTCTGCGGCGGGGTACTGCTCCATGTTGATCAGGCAGATGCCCTTGTTGAGCCAGGAGTCGGTGCAACAGTCATCCAGCTGGATCGCCCTGTCATAGGCGTCCAGGGCGTCCTCGCTCCGGCCCAGGGACTCGAGGGTGGTGCCCTTGCTCACCCAGGCCGAGGTGTGGTTGGACTTGAGCGAGGTCGCGTGATTGAAGCACTCGAGGGCACCGTGGAAGTCGCCCTGGGCCTCCCTGATGATGCCCATCTGGTAGTATGCCTCCGCGTTCCTTGGATTGACCTGGAGGGCGTTGGTGAACATCTGGATGGCGCCGTCGTACTGGCCGTACGCCGCAACCAGCACTCCCTTCCCCGTCCAGGCATCGTCGTTGGTGTTGTCGCTGTTGATGGCGAAGTCAAAGCACCTCAGGGAGTCCTCGTAATTGCCGAGGGAGAGGAGGACGTGCCCGTTCTCGACCCACGCGGGGCTGAAGGAGGTGTTGATCGACACAGCCTTGCTGAGGGCGCGATTGGCGTCCTCGGGTCTGTCCATCTCCTTGTAGGCGATCCCGAGGTAGTACCAGCTCTCCTCCTTCTTGGGTTCCAGCTGCGTCGCCTTCTCGAAGGCCAGAAGGGCCCCGGCCAGGTCTCCGTTGCCCCGGGCCATTATCCCCTGGTCGAGGAGCGCGGCCAGATCATCGGAGAGGTCGTCCTCGGACAGTCCAGGCTCGGGTTCGGCCATCAGCTCAGGCTCGGGTTCGGGAGGTGGAGGGGCGTACTGGGTCTCCTCGTCCTCGGCCTCCTCCTCCTCGTCCTCCGTCGGGATGAACAGGATGTCGGGCTGGTCGATCTCAGTTGACTTCTCGGGCTCGGCCTCCTGGGCAGCCAGGTCCTCCGGGGTCTGCTCGATGAAGGCGAAGGTCCCATCATCCTCTGGGTCAGGCTCTTCCACAATGGCCGGCTCCGGCTCGGGCTCCGGCTCCGGC
>CBDUQW010000056.1:0-24662 GCA_965369625.1 uncultured Thermoplasmata archaeon
TGGGGCATCATCCCCTGTTCCAAGGCCAGGCTCCCAACTAGCGGAAGTACTGATAGGAGGGGCAGTGTGTAAAAGGTCGATACACTCCCGGCCAGATGGACCTGACCTAACCGCCGAAGGGGCGTTCCACACCTTTGCTCACTGACGCTTCTGATGGACACTGCTGGAGCTGACGTACGGTCATCATGACATCGTGTGGACGGGGCTCACCGGTATATCTTACGGGCGAACCTGTCGATGAGGGAGCGGCGCTTGTTCGCCTTGTGCTCCTCCTCCAGCTCCTCGGCCTTCAGCTTCGGGTCGCCCTCGTAGCCCGACGCCGAGATGCCCTGAAGAGTGGCCAGCTCCCCGGGGTCCAGCCATATCCCCGCGCAGTTGAGGCACACGTCCACCTCCACCTCCTCGGCGTGCTCGTGGTCCATCAGGTTGCCGCACCGGGGACACACCAGGGGGCTGTCCGTCTTGGTACCGATCTGCTTGGTCAGGTAGTCGGAGAGCTTCTTGTTCTCCATGATCTTGCCCAGCTCGTCCTTGTCCAGCCAGATGCCGTTGCAGGAAGGGCACGCGTCCATCACCACGTGCTTCCTCGGTATCTCGGCGTCCACCTTGTTCATCTTGACGAAGCACTTGGGGCAATCGATGGGCTCGTCTACCTTGGGCTTGAACATCTCCTGGCCTCCCTCTTCTCGACCTGGAATGCCCCTCCAGGTATATACATTTGCCACCGTCGGCCCTGATTAATCGCGATGGTTCTCCGACTTCCCATATATATCCTCGCCGCGGTGTAAATCCTCGATGACGCGAAAAGGCGACGACACCAACGGGATGGACGACCCGGCGGACATCCCCCCATGCAACTACGAGCTCAGATCGGATGGGACTGCGCTTACCATGCGGGTGCTGTGCAGGGAGTGCGGCCAGCGGGAACTACGTGACCGCAACTGCTTCTCGTCCCTGCTCCGGGCCTTCGCCAACGAGGTCAACGTGGACCGGATAACCCTCTCCAACCACGTCGAGACCCAGTACTTCGGCAAGGCCCTATCCATACTCAAGGGTATAACGGCGCTCTCCTACGAGATGCGGCAGCTCTCCCTGCGCACTCCCGCCACCCCCTCCGGGAAGACCCCCAAGCGTTGTGCCGACTGCCACTTCCACCCCCGGAAGGTCTTCAGCCAGCTCAACGAGCAGTTCCTGCGGGACGTGGGCCTGTTCTACTCCCTCTTCCACGACCTGACGGTGCGGCTCTACGAGGAGGAGGCCGCGGACTACACCTGTGGCGAGTGCCTGCTGGCCACCCGGGAGGACTTCGACTACACCTACTCGCGGTTCGAGACCCTTCTCCGGGAGATCGTCAAGGAGGGTTACGCGGTCGTCGTGTGATACTTACCATTCAACTGAGGCGGACAAGGAGGCAGGAAGATGATCGGAGGCAAGGACGGACCGGTGCTCACGGTGGTCAGGAGGCCGAGGCGCTCGATGGCCCCGGCCGTGAGCCGCGAGTTCAAGGATGAGCCTGAGAAGCACTACAAGAAGCCCAGGCTGGTGACCGAGATGGAGGCCCTGGCATCACAGCTGGGCAAGGGACCCGCCGAGGTGAGGTCCCGCATCAACGGCGCCCTCAGGTCCATGATGGCCCGCAATCGCAGGGTGAGACCCAGCTTCTCCGAGACCTTCGTCGCCCCGACCCCTCCCCACGGGGCCCGCGAGGAGACGACTTACGAGATAGCCACCGCCTCCGTCCACATCCACACCCTCCCCCACGACACCGAGGGCTTCTACCTCCTCGAACCCCCGGAGTACAGGTACTCCACCGACGAGGTGGCCCTGGTAGAGCACGCCCGCAGGCGACTCCTCGAGGAGGCCCCCGAGGACATGCAGGTGGAGACCCCGGCCCAGGTCCGGGCCTGGGTCGAGCGCCGCGGCGAGGAGCTGATCTCCCAGGCCGCCGTCGAGAGGGGGGTGGACATGGGGGCCGACAGGACGGCCCAGAGGGCCAGGGTCAAGGACCTGGCCGCCACCCTCGGAAGGTACACTGCGGGCTACGGGATCATCGAGCATCTGCTCACCGACCCCCTGGTCCAGGACGTCTTCATCGACGCCCCTGCCGACGTGAACCCCGTCTACGTCCTCCTCGGGAGCACCGGCAACTCCACCATCCCCCACAGGTGCCGGACCAACATCCGGCTCTCGCAACCCGAGGTCGATGGCCTGGTCGCCAGGCTGCGGCATGCCTCGGGCCGCCCCTTCTCCGAGTCGCGTCCGTACCTGGAGCACGACCTGGAGGAGCTCAACTCCCGCGTTACCGTCATCGGCCGGCCGCTCTCCCCCTCCGGTACCGCCATCGCGTTCAGGAGACACGCCACCACCCCATGGACCCTGCCCAAGCTGATCGCGGCCGAGAGCATGTCCCCCCTGGCGGCCGGCCTCCTCTCCTTCCTGGTGGACGGACAGTCCACCATCCTCGTGGCCGGCGGTCGAGGGGCCGGGAAGACCTCCCTCCTCGGGGCCCTGCTCCAGGAGTTCCCCAGGGGTCAGCGGCTGCTGACCATCGAGGACACCCTGGAGCTGCCCGTGGACGAGATGCAGACCCTGGGATACAAGGTCCAGTCGATGCGGGTCCAGAGCACCCTGGGGACCCAGGGCGAGCTCAGCGCCGACGACGCCCTGCGACTGGCCCTGCGCCTCGGCGACTCCGCCCTGGTCCTGGGCGAGGTCCGGGGCAAGGAGGCCAAGACCCTCTACGAGGCGATGCGTGCCGGGAACGCCGGCTCCGCCGTCATGGGCACCATCCACGGGACCTCGGCCCGGGCCGTCCACGACAGGGTGGTCCACGACCTGGGCATCCCCGCCGAGGCCTTCCGCGCCACCGACGTGGTGGTGGTGGCGGGCCTGAGGCGCCCCGGTGGTGCCCAGCGCCAGCTGAGGCGCGTCGTGGAGATCTCCGAGCAGGACAAGTCATCGAGGAAGCCTGGCAAGTTCCGGGACCTCATGTCGTACGACGGCCACCGCGACACCCTCAAGGACCTGGGCCTCAAGCTCTCCGACAGGATCCAGGCCATCGCCGATTCGTGGGACCTCACCATGGACGAGGCCGTGGCCAACATCCGGGCCCGAGCCAGCATCCGGGAGATCATGGTCCAGACGGCCCTCGAGGAGGACCGACCGGAGCTCCTCGAGCCCGAGTGGGTCGCCGAGTCCAACAACGCCTTCTGGAGCCTCATCGAGGAGATGAACGCCGAGGGCGACACCGACTACGAGCACCTGGTCGAGGACTGGGTGGTCTGGTGGCAGGGGGTGACCAGCGATGCCTGAGCATCCCGAGGGCGCCCAGATGATGGGCCAGATGATCGACGCCGTCAGCTACATGGCGATGTCGATGCGCCTCACCCCCTCGATGCACCGGGCCGTCCTCTTCGCCGCCCGCAACGTGGGTGAGCCCCTGGCGACCCGCCTGCGACAGGTGATCCTGGACGTGGAGCTCCGGAAGTTCGACACCCTGGAGGAGGCGTTCATGGACCTGGCCAGGACCTACGACCCCGCCAACGAGGAGTTCCAGCAGGCCCTCCGGTCCCTCAGGACCGCGGAGCTCCAGGGGACGGCCGACGGCGTCGAGCGGGCCCTGGAGCGGGCCACCAGCACCGTCTTCGAGGGCACCAGGAGGCGGGTCAAGGAGTTCTCCGACGGCCTCCAGCGCCCCGTCTTCGTCCTCTTCTCCCTGGGCGTCGTCCTCCCGCTGATGGTGGGCTCGATGCTCCCCCTCATGTCCGCCAGCGGCATGGGAGGCACCCTCTGGGCCGCGATCCTCCTCATGGACGTCCTCTTCCCCCTCCTCTTCATCATCACCGCCAGGCGCATCCTGGCCAAGCGGCCGCTGGTCCGGCGTTCCATCCCCGTCCCCATCGACGGCACGGGAAGGACCAGGCGCGCCGTCCTCGCGATCCTCATCGGTGGAGCCCTGGTGGCCCTCGGCGTCCTGTGCGCCGTCACGGCCCACGACGCAACGTCGGCGCAGGCGGAGCTGGATGCCGCCCTGGTCGATGGCAGCATCGTAGACATGGACCCCATCTCGAGGACCGACCTGGAGGCGAGGGCGTCCTCCGCCCAGGGCCATCCCCTGGCGGCCCTTGCCTCCATCCTCGGCCCCCTGCCGGTGCTCTGGGGCATCGCCGCCGCGGTGGCCGTCTACTACCTCCCCGTCCTCCGGGAGCCCCGGAGGAGGCGCAAGGAGGTGGAGTCGGTGGAGGATGCCCTCCCCGACGCCCTGTTCCAGATCGGGAGCCGCGTGGCCGACGGGATGCCCCTGGAGCCCGCCATGCTCCGAACGGCCAGGTCGATGGACGGCGAGCCGGTGGCCGCCGTCCTCCGCAGGACCCTGGCCCACCTTACGCTCAAGAGGACCTCGGCCACCGAGGCCCTCTTCGGGAGGGAGGGTGCCCTCGTCGGGTTCCCTTCCGAGAATGTGTCCGCCTCACTCAAGACCATCGTCGAGATGGTCCGGAAGGACGTCTCTGGCGCAGGGCGGGCAATAGTTGCTGTCTCCGACCACATGCGTGATCTCAGGATGGTGGACCGCGAGGTCACCTCGCGCCTCCGCCCGGTGACCGACATGATGCGGTCAACCGCGACAATGTTCGCGCCCATCATCCTCGGGATCACCTCCGCCCTCTACCTCGTCGTGGCCCGGCTGGCACCCTCCCTCCCACTCTCCTCGGCGGCCGAGGTGGCAACCCCCCTGCCCGCCTGGACCTTCGTCCTGATCCTGGGCGGCTTCGTGATGGCCATCACCGCGGCCACCATGCACTTCACCTCCCGCCTCGCCCACGGCAACGACCGCCTGGAGGGGCAGTACCAGACCGCGAGGGGTCTCCCCGTCGCAGTGGCGGTCTTCACCATCGCCAGCATCGTCGGGCAGGCCGTAGTGGCTTGACCGAGAACTATATATGCGTGCAATGACAAACACAGGGATACCCTATACGGGGGAGTGCGAATGGAGAACGTATACAAAATAATCTTTCTAGCTGGCACCTCGATGGAGGGCTACGAGCAGGCAGTGATGAACGCCATCAACAGGGCGGGCAAGACCCTCAAGGGGCTCTCATGGTTCGAGGTCGTAGAGCACCGGGGCAAGTTCAGGGAGGAGGGCTGGGAGCACCAGGTCAAGGTGCGCATCGGCTTCCTCGTCCAAGAGGTCCTGGATTAGGCCCTTTCCGAAGGCCCACCGGCCTCGTCAGGTCCACAGTGGGAGGGCGTCTCCCTCCACACCAGTACTTTTAAGGTACGCCGTCCCCTCGGATCCCGGGGGATATGTTTGGATGTGACCCTCAAGGTGATGAATCTGGTGGGCACTTCCACCGAGAGCTACCAGGCCGCCATCGATTCCGCTATCGTAAGGGCCGGAAAGACCCTGAAGGGACTGGAGTTCTTCGAGGTCGTAGAGCACCGTGGCCACATCCGCGGCGACACCCTGGTCCACCAGGTCAAGCTCAAGATCGGCTTCAAGATCGTCGACGTGACCGGTTGAGCGCTCACCGTTCCACCTGGCATGGGGGATGGGACCGCCCCCACGGAGCATGATTAATCCGCCCCACATTGATGGTTCTCAAGGTCGCCTCATATACCCAAGGCGCCGTAACATCATCCGAGGTATGCGTTATGCGCGGACATATTCGGATGATAAGGAAATCAAGTGCGAGCTTCAAGAACGACGACAGGGCCTCCGTGGAGGGCATGCCCCTCTACATGCTGATCATGGTGGTGGTGGTGGTCGCCTCCCTCGCGATCATCACGGGCCTGATGGGTAGCTTCACCGGCCAGAACCTGGGCGAGGTCTCCGCCACCCCCGACGTGATCCACGTCTCCGGGGGCGAGGGGAGCACCGAGTTCACCGTCACCGTCAAGGACACCGAGGGCCGGGCCATCGAGGGAGCCACCGTCTACATCGAGGGCGAGGGCGTCGCCACCGCCGCGAAGACCGGCGAGGACGGCACCGCCACCTTCTCCGTCTCCGTCGACCTGGGGACCAAGGCCGTAGGCGAGCTTTCCATCCGCGTCAGCCACGACGGCGCCTTCGGGGGCCAGACCAAGAGCACCAGCGTGCTCCTGGTGAGTGACTGAGGGGGTCGCGACTTGCGACCCCCCGCCTTCCGGAGGGACCGGGGCGCGGCTACGGACATTCCCTTCAAGCTGCTCCTGTCCGTAGTGCTGATGACCATGGCCTTCGCCGTCCTCATGCCGGTCCTCCAGGCGTACCAGCAGAATGAGGTGGAGCACCGGATCCAGTTGGCGGTGGCGGAGATAGACGCCGCCGCCAGGGCAGCATATCATCATCCTGGCAGCTCCAGGACCGTTCTGGTCGACATCCCGTCCTCCGGAAGCTATCGCCTCGAGAGCCTCACCATCGGTGGGGACCTGACGGACGACGGCCCGGAGGCCGCCATCATCAGCTGGAGGCACTCCGGCGGCATGAAGGGCAACCACGCTGTGTCCACCCACGGTGGCCCAGTGTCAATGGCGGGTCCCGATGGAGGCCCCATCGTCCTGGACGGCGACCGGTTCTTGCTCGTGCTCGAGGCCAAGACCGCACCACCTGAGAGCCATGTCTCGACCTACGTCGAGGTCAGGGTCCTGTAGGGGTGTTGCCGATGATCGACTGGCTGACCTCGAAGCTGGCGACCAGCATGGTCGTGCTCATCATCTGCGGTTCGTTCCTGGGCCTGTTCGGGATGCAGGCGGAATACTACCAGACCCTCGAACTGGAGGACCTGGCCGATGCCATCACCGACCTTGTCACCCAGGTGGACCTCATCACGTGCGGGGCCACCGTGGAGATCAACTGGACGGATGCCACGGCATCCCATGGACTTCCGAGGACCTTCCACGGGAAGCCCTACCTGGTCCAGTTCACGTCGGAAAGGCCCTACCTGGTCTGGGACGGGACCCGCGTCGCGGGCCAGTACTTCACCTCGACGGTCACGTTGCTGGACGATGATGGAGAGCCCGTGGACCTCCTGGA
The DNA here is from genome assembly GCA_965369625.1 of uncultured Thermoplasmata archaeon. Taxonomy (GTDB): domain Archaea; phylum Thermoplasmatota; class DTKX01; order DTKX01. Next base: position 7,013 of record CBDUQW010000056.1, read on the forward strand.
GGTCCCATCGACGTCGGGGTTCTTCATCCACTCCCGTCCCATGTGGACGGACCATGGCCTGGACCACCCCATATGCATCCTGCCCCTGGCATCGACCCCGTGTCAGTAGTCTCCGGACTGCAAGGCCTTGACCAGGTCCACCGTCTGGATCATCCCGTATCCGTAATGGTTGTCGTGGGGAGTGTCCTGACCGCCCATCTTCTTCGAGGAATCCATCAGTGCCTGCTTGACTGCATGGACGACGTCCTCGCTGCCACCGAGGGCACCGTTATGGGCGTATTTCGGATTGACGGAGAGGGCCACGGCGAGGCAGGCTGCAGCCAGAGCCGTCGCCTGGGACGTCCCAGAGCCGGTTCTGTATCCGCCCTGGTGATCCGCAGAGGTTATCCTATGGCCAGGAGCGACCACCTCGGGCTTCCTATTGGGGTCCTGCTTGAATATGTTCCTTCCGACGGAGGAGAAGGATGCGATCTTGCCTTTCGAGTCGACGGCTCCAACGCAGATGACGTCCCTCTTCCATCCCGGTGAGGCCACGTCACCGTCGTCGTCCTCCCCGTCGTTGCCCGCAGCCGCCAGGACGAGGATCCCATGTTCAACGGCCTCGTCGATCGCCGCCTGGCTCTTGGTCCCGATTATCTCAGCCAGGTAGCTGGTCCTGCCCCCCAGGGACATGGATATAACCGAGGCGCCGTCGCTGTAGTCCCCGTCATCGTTGGGGTCGATGGCGAAGAAGATCCCGTCGGCTATCATCGCGTCGGTCCCGACGCCGTTCTCGTCCAGCACCTTCACTATGATCAGCTCGACGTCCGGGGCCCCTCCGAGCAGAGCGTCCTGACCCGCGATGATGCTGGTCATGGCGGTCCCGTGCCCTTCGTCGTCGTAGGGTTTCGATCTTCCGTTGACGAAGTCCTTCCATGCGGCGATCTTCACACCCTTGAAGGCAGGATGGTCCTTGTTGAGGCCGGTGTCGATGACCGCCACCCGGATGCCCTCCCCGGTGTAGCCCAGCTCGTTGGCCTCGTCCAGCTGCACCATCTCGTAGGCCCAGTCCGTCCTGTTGACGCTTCCGAAGAAGATACCCCAGAAGATGGCGAGGATGACGATGGTAGCAACGGCGATAGCCAGCATCTTGAGGATGTAACCCTTGCTCGACCGGATCGCTGGGTCCCCCTTCATCGCTGCCTCGACGGCGGCGTTCTCCCTCTCTATCAGGGCCTCCTCGTCGTACAACGGGTCCCCCTTATCGTCCTCGGCTGCCAACGGGATCACTCTCCATGACGCTTGCTGACCATCCAAGCTTCGCTTCCATATAAACAAGAGCCCCTACTCAGGGGGTATCTCCCCCATCGGTCGGGGTCTCGTACCACATTCGATACCGAGGACCAATAGTATTTCAAGGATTCCTCTCCTGGATTGGACGATGAACCCCGTGCAACCGCCTCCCGTGACCGCACCGAGGCCAACCGCGCCGGTCCTGCAGCCAGAGGCGATCACGGAGGACCCCTGGGGCTCGGATGACCCGCTTCTGTGGTGTGCCATGCGTGTCCGACGCATCACCATCATGAGCGCTGCCGTCATCGCCTTCTTCATCCTCCTCTACGGGTTGGGCATGTACTCGCTGTTCACCACCGTCCTCTACGAGGGGGAGGAGGCGTTGGAGGAGAGCGCTGGTATCCTCCTGCTCTTGATCACACCCCTGATACTGGCCATCGTGGGGGGTATCGTGACCGCCGTCCTCGCCAAGAACGTGGGGCGCCTATCCCAGCAGCCAGGTGCACCCGATGGCGCCTCCAGCGCGAAGATGGTGCTGTGGCTGTCTACCCTGCTCTGGATCCTCCTCTTCATCGTCTTCATCAGATCCTTGATGATCACCACCGAGCCCGACAACCCAGACGAGGACCCCTTCCCCATCGGCCTCCTGACCGTCCTGCCCGCCTACATAGGCCTCTGCCTTGCCGTCTTCACCAGCGGCGCCGCGATGGCCGCATCCTCCGAGGACAGGAAGCTGGAGAGCATGCTGGTCGTGGGCCTGGGCTGGGCCGCCTTCATCGTCTTCCTCATCTTGCCGGCGATGGTATCATCATGGAACATCGGCTCGGGCAATGGGGACCTGGACTGGGACAGCGTCATCTTCTGGCTAAGGTTCGGCAACCTGTTGCCGGCGATCCTTCCATGGCTGATCGTCCTTGCGCTGTATTGGACCCACAGCAAGAGCGTTGACCAGCTGGAGACCATCGCCCAACCCCCGTCGCCGGCCGAGGCCATCTATACCACGGCTGGTGCCGAGGGAGGACGCTGCGCAGCCTGCGGAGGCACCCTCACCGTCCATCCGAGGACCCAGGAGATCTTCTGCACCGCCTGCGGGGCAGGCCTCTCTCCCGATGAGGTCGTGGTCGAGGCCGAACGGTCGGACCACGAGTTCGTCGAGCAGGAGAAGGAGCCAGAACCCGCGCCGGAACCTGCTCCGACCCATGACCAGGTACCTGCCGCTGCCGCGGTGGCCGTCGCCGTCCCCACCCCAGAGCCCGCTCGACAGAACCCAAAGTCCTGCACCCTCTGCGGTGGCGAACTGGCAACCCTTTCCAAGAACCATCAGATATACTGCACCGCATGCGGGGCGGGTCTCCCGGGAAGCCGGGAGCAACCGGTCCCGGTGACCCCGCCTCCCCCTCGGGAACCAGTGCAACCCCAAGTTGAGCATGTCGTCCAGGTCCCGGAACCTCAGGCTGCCCCGGCACCGCCTCCCGCCGTGCCCAAAGCGCCCCCAACACCCCCGCCACGCCCAAGCCCGCCGCCTGCAACGCCCCCGGCTGGTGTCCCCGGCAGATGCCCCAAGTGCGGGGGTACCATGACGGTCCATCCCCGGACCAACGAGAGGTTCTGCCCCGCCTGTGGTACTGGATTATCCTAGGCACCTTCGGGTCCGAGATAATGTGAAAGAGATCCTTCCTAAGAGTTGGGATACTCCACAAGAAGGATTGGGGTTTTTCTCATTTCGTGAGAATCACTATTCCGAATGCCCTACTCATGTTATGGATCTGACAGAAGAGAGGGGTGGGATCGAACGTCGATCCTCATGATTTGGAAAAAAAAGAAAGGGACGAGGGGGGCCACGGCGCAAGGCCGTAGCACCGCCCTCTGTCCAAGGGGGATCACGGCAGAAGCGCCGCGGTACCGCCCTCGGTCTCCCATGGCTGCATCTCCAGTCCGGACCAGGGCTGTGCGACCTCGTCGAGCTCGCGGATGTCACCGACCTCCTCGGGGAGCTCCAGCTCCTCGGTGGAGGGGGCCTCCACGTCGGACAGCTCCTCCAGCGGTGGCAGCTCGTCCCGGGACTCGACCACGGCCGCGACGCCCTCGTCCTCGAAGGTTATCTTCCCGATCTCGTAGTAGACGACCTTCTCGGGGTTGCCGTCGGAGTCCGCGTCGGTGTACTCGAAGGCCTGGGATATCTCGACACCGGAGGTGGTCTCCAGGTGGCGGTAGGCCTTGATGGACTCGGGGTTGCCGTCGCCATCGGCGTCGACCCACTCGGCGGCCTCGATTATCTTGCCCTCGTCGCTGATGGCCCAGGCGAGGACCGCCAGCTTCTCGGGCTGACCGTCGGAGTCGGCATCGGTGAGCTCGACGCCGCGGGCGGCGATCAGCTCGTCGCCGACCTTCAGGCCCTCGAAGGCCTTGATGGTCTCGGGGTTGCCGTCCGAGTCCGCGTCGATGTACTCGATGCCACGGACGGCGGCCACATCGTCGGTCAGGACCATGGCGAAGTACTCGACCTTCTCGGGGTTGCCATCGGAATCCGCGTCGACGTACTTGACGCCCTCCCAGGCGATGGCGACCAGTCCGAGCCTCGCGGCGCGGGCTGCCTCGATCAGCTCGGGGTTGCCGTCGCTGTCGGCGTCCACCAGGTGGGCGTAGGCGACCACGTGAAGCCTGTTGAACCGGGCCTCCTCGTAGAACGTGACCTCCTCGGGGTTGCCGTCCGAGTCCGCGTCGACGTACTTCAGGTAGCGCTTGCCCCAGACGGTCAGGGACAGCACGACCTCCTGGTAGGCCTCGAAGGACTCGGGGTTGCCGTCGCTGTCGGCGTCCACCAGCTTGGCGGCCGCGGTCCAGGTCACGGAGTCCCACTGGCCGACGGAGTAGAACTCCACCAGCTCGGGGATCCCGTCGGAGTCGGCGTCCACGTAGTTCAGGTACCTCTTGGCGAACCGGGTCTCGGATTCCTCGTACGACTGCCATGCCTGGAAGGACTCGGGGTTGCCGTCGCTGTCGGCATCCACGTAGCCCGCGGCGCCCTCGTACTTCCTGAGCTCGTCCTCGGCTATCTCGTAGGCCGTCAGATGATCGGGGTTGCCGTCGCTGTCGGTGTCCTTGTATTCCACCACGCGCGTCCAGGTGGCGCCATCGGCGGTCTCGCCGGTCTCGACCGCCACGACGCTCTCGGGGTTGCCATCGGAGTCAGCGTCGATTATCTCCACGCCCTTCTGCCAGGTGGTGGCGTGGTCTGAGAGCTCGTCGACCATCTCGATATCCTCGGCAGGCTCGGTCGCCTCCAGGAGGGCGTCCATGTCCTCCTGGACTTCCTCTGCACCCGCCATCGAGGCCACCGATGCGGTGGCCATCATCAGTATCATGACGATGACGGTAAGTCTCACAAGTGCATTCCTCATCTTCTTCACCTCAGCGGGGCATCACGCCCCAACGAGGTTACTCTGGGCGGTCCGCACTTATATACGAAATTAGACTATCTTCGAAAATTTGGTCGACCTTCGAACGGATCGAGGGCCTAATCGGGGGTGCCCTGGGGCGAGACCACCGTCTTTGGCTCCGCGGGCTCCTGGGAGAGGTCGAGCCATAGTTCGCTGAAGGCATCCACCTGGTCGAAGGGGGCGGGCTTGTATAGCATGAGCAGGCGGGCCACCGACCGGCGGTCCGACAGGTGGTAGCCCTTCCCCTCCCCCGCCGTGGTCTGGACGACGATCTGGCCCCTGACCATCTTCTTCATGTGATAGGTCAGGGTGGAGGGGGCGCAGCCCAGGTGCTCGCAGATGTCCTTGTGCGGGGGGTTGCCCGTGGCCAGAAGGTAAACCATGATACGGAGGGGCATGGGCTGCCGCATCATCCCCAGGACCCGCTTCTCCTGGGACGTCAGCCTGTCCACCTGCCTGTCGGAACCGGGCGCCTGGGCCGGGAAGAAACGGCTGTATCCGCCCTGGTGGACGCTCACCACCAGCTCGCTGGCGATGAGCTGATGGATGTGGTACTCCACCAGGTTGACGTGCATCCCGAGCTGCCGCTGGATCTCCCGGAGGTGGAGTCCGGGTCGGGTGTAGACCAGGTTGTAGATGTCTCTCCTGGTCTCTAGTTCCAGCAGCTCGGGTACGGCCATGGGAGACCCTCAGCGCTTCAGCGTAGCGAAGTACATCAACAGAAGGACCAACAGGTTCAGCAACCCGATGGCCGTGAGGTAGGCCTCAGGGTTCGAACCTGGAGTGAACTGGTAGAAGAACAGTGCCACTCCCACGAAGAAGAACATCAGGAACGCCACGAAGGTGAACAGTATCTTCGTGTTGCCCGTCCTCCTGTAGGAGTTGAGAGAGATGGGCAGCAGGGCCAAAGAGAACACTATGATCCCTGCTGCCACGAAGTCCAGGGCCGCCATTGGTCCCACCTCGCGGAGTCTATTGTCCGGGAGGCCTATAACCATAGCGGGGGTCGGCCGGAGCCCCCGGGTGCCCTACCTGGGCTCCCCCGGGAGGGGTTCCCGGGGGGCTGGAAGGAGGTGCACCTCCCTGGGGGGGGGGCCCTGGAGGTGACTGGGGGGGCATCTGCGGAGGCATCTGCGGAGGCATCTGCGGGGGCGCCTGCGGGGGCATCTGCGGGGGCGCCTGCGGGGGCATGCCCTGTACCCGCTGGGGGGTCGAGGCCCTGCGCTTGTACCACCGGACGCCGACGACCATTCCCACGAACAGGAACGCGGACATGAAGAACAACCCGATGTTCCCACGCACGAGGCTCTGGAGGAACACGGGGATGTCCTCGAAGGCGAAGCCCAGCTTGGGGTCGTGGATGATGCTGTCGGCCCGGCCGTAGGTGAAGGCCACGTACTTAAGGTCGATCCGGGTGGTCTGCTCCGGGGTCCACTCGAAGGCGGAGAACTGGACCAAAGTGTTCTGCTTCACCTCGGTGTTCACGCCGTCGAGGGAGGCGTTCTTGAACCACGAGAAGTAACCCGCGCCCTCGGAGACATCGCCCATGTCGAAGTAGAGTCCATCCTCCTCGACATTGGACCGCCAGTCGTCGTAGACCTCGGGCAGACCATTGTTCCAGTTGGCGTTGGCCGAAGCCACGATGGAGCAGAGGGCGACGATGGTGTCGTCCTCGACGTAGGGGTAGTCGTTGATGATGAAGTCGATCTTCACCTCGTAGGGGGACAGCCTCAACTCCTCGCTCAGGATTATCGTGTTGGAGATGTGCATGTCTATGCCGAAGACGCCGTTGTCCGTCTCGGCCGACAGCATGACCTCCACCGAATCCTGGGGGCCGTTGACACGCTCGCTCTCGACGGGCTTGTAACCGGGCCGCTCGTACCAGGTCATGGTACCCTCGGACTCGCCGGTCTGCTCGTAGAAGCCCTCTTGGTCGTCCAGGTCCGCATGCAGCGGCATGATGGAGACCACGTCGTCGCCGTCCTCGCCGTCGTTGCCGCCGAAGCCGAACATCCCATCGCCGTCGTCGACGAACTCAACGATGCAGAAGGGTGCTAGGAAGGTCCCGGTGGCGTGCTCCCAGTCGCCGGCCGCGTTGCCATGGCCGTACACAACGGCGACACCGAGGCCCTTGTTCTCATCGCCCTTCGTATCTAGGACGAACAGTATCCAATCGCTACCCTCGGGGGTTTGCTTGGCGGAGATTACCGTCGCCTTGTTTTTTTGGTATTCTTCCGCTATCGCTCGTCTGTAGTAGAACTCTTCCGCCTCTGGGTCCTCCCCTGACACGCTCTCAGCGACTGCGGGAGAGGCGAATGCCAGAAGCATTGCCAGCATCAATCCGGAAGCGAAGACCTTGGTGATCATTGCGCCGTTCATTCCTAACACCTACTGTTCTTTGTGGCCGCCGACCATATATACCCTTTATTGGACAGCATTCGAACGCGAGAACTACCCGTTCGAACATTGACCAAGGCATCACGTCAGTCGCGCAGGCCGTCCAGCAGGTCTGATATCCGCCTCTGTAGAACCTCCACCGTACCCGTGTTCGATATCACGGTGTCCGCCTCGGCCAGCACCTCCCCCAGGCCCCACGAGAGCTCCCTCTCGTCCCGGGCGCGGAAGGTCTCGGCATCCATGGTATCGTCATCCCGACCCCTGGCAGTGACCCTGGCCATCCTCACATCGTCGGGGCAATCGATGAGCACCAGGAGGAGGTCGTCGCCAAGTTCCTCCTTGAAGACCTCCAGCTCGGCCCGGCTGCGGAGACCGTCGATGATCACCAGGTCCGCCTCCCGGTCCACGGCCTCCATGGTCCTCCGGGCCCAGATGTCGGGGCCATGGCTGGTCCTCATCTCGTTCGCCACACGGCCCACCTGGACCGCGTCGAGGGGCAGGCCCTGCCGGCGCACCTCGTCCCATACCGCGTCGCCCATGCGATGGACCGGGACCCCCAGCTCGCGAGCGACCTTGACCGCCTCGCTCTTGCCCGAACCTGGCATGCCCGTGAAGACGACGACCTTGATGCGCTCCACCCGCTCCTCCGAAGGCCCCCCAGCCGAAAATACGTTTCGTCGGGTCCGTTCGCCCCGTCGGGTCCCTCTCCGATAGAATTAATACCCTGGGCAATATTCTGGCCACGAGGCCAATGAGGACGCCCAAGGGATACCTGGCACTCGCAAGCCTGCTGCTCACGACGCTCCTCCTGGTGCCCACCGCTGCCGCGGAATGGCCGATGGAGGGCGCGAACCCGGAGCACAACGGGGAGCAGGCGACGCCACTCTTCGGGGCCGCCAACCAGTGGGAAACCAAGGTGAACGGCGAGCTCATGTGCCCCCCCGCGACGGCCTACAGCAAGCTGTACCTCGGCACCTCCGACGGCTACCTCCGGGTGCTGGACGAGTCCGACGGGCACCTACTGTGGGACCTGGAGCTGGGGGAGACCATCTGTGCCACGCCCCTGATAGAGTCCCAGACGGCCATCGTCCCGTCGGGCAACACCCTCTACGCCGTGGCCCTCACCAACAGGTCCATCAAGTGGTCCTTCGAGGCGGTGGGCGATCTGGTCGCATCCCCCGTCCTTTACGACAACATCGTCTTCATCGGGTCCCAGGACAAGAGGCTCTATGCCCTGGACAAGTACACTGGCGACCTCGAGTGGTCCCTCAAGCTGGACGACGTGGTGGCGGCCAGCCCCTCAGTGGCCGGCCTCACCGTGGTCATCGGCACCGAGTCGGGCACGCTCTACGGCATCCACCGAACCGAGGGGACCGAGGAGTGGAGGACCGACCTTGGCTCAGCCGTATCGACGGCGGCCTGCATCTCACAGAGCACCGCCCTGGTGGGTACCTACGGAGGTCGGCTCTGCGGGGTCGACACCGACGATGGGGAGATCGACTGGACCTTCCCCCACGAGGCCGAGCCGGCCCTGGACCCGATCCTGACCACACCGGTGACCAACTCTGGCCTGGTCTACTTCGGGAGCGACGGCCTCTACTGCCTCGAGGTCTCCAACGGCCTCAAGGTCTGGTTCCACGCGGCTGGCGACACCGTCAGGGGGTCCCCTGCCATCGTGGAGAGCTACATGATCTTCGGCTCCTACGACGGCATCATCCGTTGCCTCGACAAGAACACTGGCAAGGTGGTCTGGCGCTACCGGTCCGACACCGTGTTCCGGTCCGGCGTGTCCATCGACTACGACAAGGTCTTCATCGGAGGGCGCGACGGCGTCCTCTACGCCCGGTCCATCCTCAACAGCAAGGCACCCGTTTTGAACGGACCGTACACCATCGAGGCGGAGGCACACGATTCGGTCCTCTTCGAGGTCGCCGCGAACGACCCGGAGGGCAACATCCTTTCCTACTCATGGGACTTCGGCGACGGGAACTCCAGCCACGAGGCCAACCCCCTCCACGAATATCCCGACCCTGGAGAGTACACCGTCGAGGTGACGGTGAGCGACGGCTCCAAGGTCAAACGGCACACCATCACCGTCATCGTCAATCCCTTCGAGAGCCAGATCTCCGGGGGTGACGAGGCGACGCTACCCATCGGCCTCATCGTGGGCGTGGTCGCCGCCATTGTCGTGGTCCTCCTGCTGGTCTTCTTCCTGGTCATAAGGAGGAGGGGAGGGGCTGCCGAGGCCGAGGAGGAGGTCCCTCCCGCGGAACCACCGACCGAGGAGCCTCCGGTGTCGGACCTGGTCGCCGAGGTGGTTCCCGTGGGAACGGAAACGCACCCGCCGGCCGACCCGTACGCCCCACCGGCGACGGCGGTCGAAGAGGAGAAGAGCTGGGAGGAGAGCCAATGACGCGCGTGGACGGACGGTCCGTGTCGGACCTGAGGGAGATCACTGTCGAGAAGGGTTTCATAGACCAGGCGCCCGAGTCGGTCCTGTTCGCGATGGGGCGCACCAAGGTGCTGTGCACCGCCACCGTCTCCGAGGGTGTGCCCAAGTGGCTCGAGAACAGGTTGCCGCCCCAGGGCTGGGTGACCGCCGAGTACAGCCTCCTGCCCCGGTCCACCTCTACCCGCACCAGCCGGGAGAGGAGGGGCGCTGGGGGCCGGACCCAGGAGATACAGCGGCTCATCGGGAGGTCGCTGCGGGCCGGCATAGACATGCGAAGGCTCGGTGCCCGTTCCATCATCGTCGACTGCGACGTACTGGAGGCGGACGGAGGCACCCGCACGGCCTCGGTGACCGGCGGCTGGATAGCCCTCGCGAGGGTCATCAATCGCCTGAAGGACTCGGGGAGGCTCAAGCGCGACCCCCTGATATCGCCCGTGGCCGCCATCTCCGTCGGCCTCGTCGATGGCGAGGCCCTGCTGGACCTCTGCTACGAGGAGGACTCGGTGGCCGATGTCGACATGAACGTGGTCATGAACGGCAACGGGGACATGATCGAGGTCCAGGCCACGGCGGAGGGGGAATCCTTCAGCCGTGACCAGCTGGAGGAGCTCCTCGACCTCGCTTCGGATGGCATCACCAGGCTCGTCCGGGTCCAGGAAGAGCACGTCTGACGCGGCGATGTCCGCTAGGCGCCATCGATGAAATCGTCCAGCTTGCTCTGGGCCATGATCTCGTGCAACATCTCCGCCCGCCGGTCCCAGTCCTGGACCCGCACCCTTCCTGCTATCGCGCCCAGGGCGCTCCTCACGTCGGGATGTCTCTCCGCTGGTCGCGCCATGGCGGACCTCACTCCCTCCCTGATCACCCATACGCCCAGGGGGGCCCAGTACTCCTCCGTCACCTCCCTGTAGACGACCGCGGTGGCCTGCCTCATGATGCCCGACAGATGCTCCAGGACCGCCAGCCTGGCCGCGTAGTACGCCCCGGTGACGTTCCGGGCGTAGTCGGACCGCCCGTCGTGTCCCTCCCGGTCGGAGACCACCGTGGTGCTCTCGGCCCAGAGGGACCCCCTCACCCAGGCCTCGACCATCTCGAAGGCCCAAGGACGCGGGACCAGCAGCACGTGGAAGTGGTTGCCCTTCAGCATTCCGGTGTGCAGGTGGACCTCCCCCAGCTCCTGCAGCCCACGCACCCTCGTCGCCAGGTCCTTCGAGAGGATGTCGTCGACGGCGGTTATGGACCACCGGGTGGGGACCAGTCTCCTGGATGCCCTCCTCCCCAGGAGGCCCACGGAGAACAGCCTCAGGATATGGTCCTCGCCGACCCCGGCGCCGAACAGCTCCCGGGCAGCGGTGGCGGCCCCCGCGTCCACGTCGGAGACGAGGGCGTCCACCTTCCGGGGGACCACGGGACTGCCCACCACCCGGCCCCGCTCGGCATCCACGCCCGGCCCCATCGGCGCGGCGAAGGGGTCGAGGTTCGCCACGAGGCGGGAGGGGATGGGCTTCGACAGCTCCACCTCGGTCTCCACCGGCTCGGTGCTCATGGCCACCTCCCGGGCCACCTCCAGGATCCGGGGCACCTCCCTGCGCAGCCTGACCGAGGCCCCCTGGCGAGTGTGGAAGAGCAGGCTCCTGTACGCGATCACGTCCTCGATGGGCGCGTCCACCAGGTCCTGCACGCTGCTCAGCACCGGCCCTTCTCCCACCACCTCCGAGGGGGGCACCAGGGGTCCGACGCGCACGGAGGGATAACCGTACTGTCCCACGAAGACGTCCGGGGGCGAGGGACCCTCGATTATCCTGCCCACGGGTCGCACCCTCGGTATCCTCTCCCGCACCGATCGGAGCAGCTCGCACCGACCCTGGCGGCAAAGGTCCCGGGTACCGCGGCACTCGAGGCAGTAGGGATAGACCATCGATGATGCAAGGCCACGGAATGAAATCAATCCTTCGTTCGCATCCGGCGAGCACGGCGAGAGGGGCCAATCTGGCACGAACGTTCCACCCCCGAGAATCTCATAAAAAGATATTAATGCCCAGGCCTGATTATAGCCTACGGTCAGGGGGAGTGCTGGCGCTTCACCCGGACCGCCCTGGCTATGGTGGTGTCGTGAATCTACCCAACGGTCGACTGCTGAGGCGCGGAGTGGGGGGACCCCGGGCCCTCGAGGAGCTCATCATCGGAGCGAGAGAGGACGCCTTCAGCGGGTTCTTCAAGATGACCTCAGGACGAGGTCGTGACCGTTCCGAGGGGGCCCTGGTGTTCCAGGACGGCGAGGGGATGCTCGCAAACTACAGGGACGCCGAGGACGAGGTGGAGGGCTCCACCGCCCTGCCGTACCTCCTCGAGATGGCCAACGACCCCAGGACCGACATCGAGGCCCGCAGCTTCGCCTACAAGAGCTCAACGGTGGACGTGGACCAGCTGGTGAGGCTCTTCCCCGAGGCACAGGTCAGGGACAACGAGCTGGACCCCAAGGTGCTCTACACGGCGGCCATCGAGGCACCCCGAAGGACGAGGTCCCCGTCCGACGAGGAGGACGTTCTCGAGATCCCGATGGAGGACGTGGACGAGGAGGTCATCGCGAGGGGCATGGCCCTCGAGCACCGCGTGAACGAGCTGGAGGCCCTCAAGGAGACCCTCACCACCGAGAACAAGGAGCTCAAGAGGCTCAACCGGGAGAACGAGGAGCTCCGCAACGAGATCAAGTCCATCAAGGACGGTTCCCTATCGATGGTCCAGTTCATGCAGTCCCGTTCCGATCTGACGGTGGACGAGACCAGCCCCCGCTCTGCCGAGATGCTCGCCCTCCAGCAGTTGCGCTTCGAGGAGTGGAAGGACCTTCGGGTGGCCGAGCACCTCGCCGCCGAGAAGAAGGAGATGGAGGAGCAGAGGGAGGACCTGGAACAAAGACGCATGGCCATCGGGTCCCTCGAGGCCCATCTGGAGGACACCAGGATCGACCTGCAGGAGTCCATCGAGCGGTTCGAGCGGGAGAAGGAGGAGCTCAACACCGTCTGGAAGAAGCTGGGCCAAGAGACCCAGTCCCTGATGGAATCGGAGCAGAGCCTCGACGGCCGAACCAAGGATATCTTCAAGCGGGAGCGGGACCTGATACAGGGGGAGACGGCGGTCCGCGAGCGGGAGGAGGACGTGGAGAGCAAGCTGCGCGAGGTCCAACGCGTGAGGGACGAGCAGGAGCGCCAGCGACGGTCGATGTACGACCGCGGCAAGGAGCTGGACAACAAGGAGCTTCAGCTCGTCGAACGTGAGCGTGGACTCGAGAGCCTGACCAATGAGCAGATGGGCGTCGAGGACGGCCTGGACCGCAGGAGCGCGGACCTTGATGCCCGCGAGGCCCTCCTGGACGAGCGCGAGGAGGGAACGAAGGCAGCCGAGGACGGCACCAAGAGAAGGGAGGACGAGCTCCTCGAGCTGGGCTCCGAGCTGGACCTCAAGAAGGGGCGCCTCAACGACCTCGACTCGAAGCTGGCCCGCAAGCAGGCCAAGTTGGAGGCGCTGGAGGATGCCCTCCAGCGCAAGGATGCTGAACACAAGGCCAGGGAGCTCCAGCTGGACGAGCGGCAGGGCGACATGGACGCCCACAGGACCGAGCTGGAGGCCCGCCGCAGGTCCGTGGACCTCTCGAAGGAGGACCACGTCGCCGAGGAGAAGCGCCTCAAGGCGATGGAGGCCACCATCGAGGCCAAGGATGCCGAGCTGGAGGAGGAGCGCAAGGCCCTCAAGAAGGCCCAGGACCGGCTCGTCAAGGACGAGACACAGCTCAGGACCCTGGAGGCCGAGGTGGCCGCCAGGGGGGAGGAGCTGGAACGCATCGAGCGGAGGTTCCTCCGCGAGACGGCCAGCCTCGAGAGGAAGCAGGAGGGCATCGGGGAGATCAAGGAGGCGATGTCCAAGAAGAAGGTCGACATCGAGGTCTGGTCCGAGGACCTGCGCATGCTTCAGGACGACCTCCGAAAGAAGGAGGAGAGACTGGTCAAGGAGCAGGCCGACCTTTCCAAGGAGCGGACGATACTCAACGAGAAACAGGACATCCTCAAGCAGCTCAAGGGAGAGCTGGACCGGAGGGAGAAGAGGAATTCCTCGAGGGAGACCCAGGTCTCCAAGAGGTCCGACAAGGTGGACCGCCTCCACGGCAAGGTGACGACCGAGGAGGAGCGCCTTAAGGACCTGGAGCGGGACCTGTCCGTCAGGGCCTTCCAGCTGGACGAGCGGGAGAAGGAGCTGGAGGAGCGACATTCCGGAGCCGAGAAGCTGGAGCAGAAGGCCCAGAGGCTCATGGACCATGCCACCAAGAGGTCCGCGGAGCGCAAGGTGCGCCAGCGGGCCCTGGACGAGCACCGGGAGGAGCTGGCGGGGCAGGAGAAGGAGCACGCCCGTGAACGCAAGACCATCGAGAATGAGAGGAAGGCCTTGGAGGCCACGGGCGACAAGCAGCGGGAGAGGGGCCTGGACCTGGACGCACAGGCACGCACGTTGGGGGACCGTGAGGCGGCCCTGGTGACCCGCGAGAAGGAGCTGGACGACAGGGAACGCACTCACACCACGAGGTCGAAGGAGCTATCCGAGCTCCGGGACATGCTGGAGGGGATCTGAGATTCCCTCGACACATAGGAGCGAAGAGGTGGAGGATTGAAGCTTCCGAAGGGCATCAAGAGGATGAGGGCGTCCGCATCCGAGGACACCCTGAACCAGGCCCTTGACGTGGCCTCCAGCGGAGGTTTCAACGGGTTCATCCGGACCACGGCCCCAAAGGGGGTCAAGGAGGCCGGGGTGATCCTCTACGTGGACGGGAGAGGCCGGATCGCCGTCTTCCAGTCGCCCGAGAGGTCCCTCTACGGCCCAGACGCCCTGGTGGAGATCAAGCGCATCTCCGAGAACTCCTCCTCCACCATCCGTGTGGAGGAGTTCCTGACCCAGAACCTGGACGAGGTCCAGACCATCGTGGCCAAGATGAAGAAGGCCCACATCGAGGCCCCGGACATCGAACGGAACCTGATGGGCATCGACATAGAGACCGACACAGACCTCCTACCAAAGATAGCGAAGAAGGACAAGAAGGAGCCTTCCAAGGAGGGACCTCCTGGTACCAAGCCCGTTGGCAAGGTGAGGGCCAAGACGACGGACAGGATCACCCGCTCCCAGGAGGCGGCCACCAAGGGCGACGACGACATCCTGAAGATGCTCGAGGAAGTGGGCATGAGCCCCGGAGACGAGGAGGAGCTGGACGATGACGTCAACCAGTACATCGCTGCCTTCGAGGACTTCCTGACCCGTCAGAAGGACGAGGACGCGATGCCCGGTGCGGGACCCCCCGACATGAGCCTCGCCGTTGACGATATAATCGACGAGATGCTCGAGGCCGCCTCCGACGACCCGGCCATGATGGAGTTCATCGAGGCCCAGCGCGAACGCATCATCACCAAGGTCTCCGAGGATGCCGCCGTCTCGTCGGCAGAGAAGCGCGACCGGCTCAGCGAGCAGCAGTCCGCCCTCGAGCACATCTCCGTCACCTTCCGGGACGTCATGGCGGCCTCCGAACGGGAGGCCGAGAAGCGCAAGGTCAGACTGGAGGAGATGCGCGAGAGGGGCCTCGAGGAGGGTGAGGACCTCGACGAGGAGGCCAAGCAGCTGGAGGAGGAGGCCGAGCGGACCAGCTCCCTCGACACCATCCTCGGACAGGTGCTAGCCACCCACATGGCGAGGCTCGAGAGCGCCGAGGACGACCTGATGGACGAGGAGGTGGAGGCCGAGGTCGAGCCGGGGGAACCCGTCAAGGAGCTGGACCTCGAGGCCGCCAAGCAGGACTTCCTCGATGAGATGCGATCGAAGATCCAGACGGTGTCGGAGACCGACGGGGTCGAACCCAAGCCCGGCGCGGTGGCCGATGCCGTCCATTCGGTCTCGGACGACATCCAGGAGAAGGTCGAGGAGCTGGAGCACGAGAAGGAGACCCTCTCCGAGGACCGACAGAAGCTGGAGGATCAGACCGAGGACCTCCAGCACCGCCTGGAGGACATGGAGGTGGACCTGGCGGTCGAGGTCGAGGCCAGTTTAAAGGACCTGGAGGAGAAGGAGAGTGGCCTTCGTGCCAGGTCGGAGGAGTACAAGGACCTGGAGGCCCACCTCGAGGACGAGCACAAGAAGGTGGAGAAGGAGCTGGAGCACGCCAAGGTCGAGCTCGAACGGGTGAGGGAGCTCGAACGTCAGCTCAAGGACCGGGAGGAGATACTCGCAGGTCGCGAGGAGGAGCTCGACGGGAAGAACAAGGAGGTCGATGGTCTCAGGGAGCACCTCGAGCTGGAGATCGCCCAGCGGGCCGAGGAGCTTGAGGACCTGGAAGAGCAGCTGAAGGCCCGAGAGAAGGAGCTGGTCGCCAAGGAGGAGGAGATCACCAAGGCGGTGGAACATGTCAAGAAGGAAAGGGAGGAGGGGGTCGAGACAGACCTGGAGCGCGTCAAAGAGATGGAGGAGGAGCTGCGCCAGCGGGAGGAGGAGTACTCCTCCAGCATCGCCAGCATGGAGACCGTCATCGAGGCCCTCCGGGACGAGCTCAAGATAACGATCGAGAAGGTCGAGAACCTGGAGGAGCAACTGGAGGCCCTCCGGGAGGCCGAGGACCGGGTCCAGGCTCTGGAGGACCAGCTGGCTTCCGCATCCGAGGCGAGCGGCCCCGGGGACCTCGACAAGGAGGAGCTCCGGAAGCTCCTGTCCTACCTCGACGACCTGCTGTCGAAGCTCCCTGAGAAGGATATCGAGAACTTCAGCAAGACCGAGTACTTCGAGCTGTACGGTCGGATATTGGACAGGTTGGGCATCTAGGGAGCGATATCGTTGGGACTCCGGGACAAGGCAGCCAAGATGAAGGGGTCCGATGGGGAGGAGAGACCGAAGGAGCCAGTCCTTGCCGCTGAGGCGGGCTCCGAGGCACCCCCCGAGGAGATCGAGCCGGAGCTCATCGATGTCAAGACCCCCGAGCGCCCGGCGAAGGAGCCGAGACCCGAGCCGGAGCCCGCTCCCAAGGAGAGGCCCAAGGAAAAGGAGGAGCCGTCCAGGTCCAGCCTTCGCCAGAAGGCCGAGGCGGCCCGGACCGAGGGCAAGGAGCTTGAGAAGCTCAAGAAGGACCTGAAGCGACTCGAGGAGGAGAAGCAGAAGCTCGAGGAGAGCCTGGAGGAGGCCAAGGAACTTGAGGGGCAGCTCGGGGAGGCGAGGGACAACGCCAAGGACCTCGAGAAGAAGGTCAAGGACCTCGAGAAGGCCGTGGGCAAGGCGGAGGACCTCGAGGAGGGCCAGGCCGCCCTCCAAGGGGAGCTGGGTGACCTCAAGGGGAAGCTGAAGGAGGCCGAGAAGGCGGCCAAGGAGGCCAGCTCCCTGGCGGAGACCGAGGCCAAGAAGGCCCAGGAGCTGGAGGCCAAGGTGGAGCAGCTGGAGGGCAGGGCTCAGGAGATGGAGGGCTCCATCGAGGACAAGGGCGCCCTGGAGAAGGAACTTGAGGCGGCTCAGAAGGAGCTGGAAAAGGCCCAGAAGGCCACCGAGAAGGAGGCCACGACCAGCAAGGGGCTCAAGGACGACCTGGGGTTGGCCACCAGCAGGATCGATGAGCTGACGGGCGAGATCGGGGTCCTGAAGGAGAACCTCGAGGTCTCGAAAGCGTTGGAGAAGGAGGTCGCCAAGGCGAGGACCGAGCTGGACAAGGCAAGGGAATCAGCCAAGAAGGAGACCTCCGCCGCCAAGGGGCTCAAGGCCGACCTGTCAGATGCCACGGCCCAGATCAAGGACCTGGGGGACCGCATCGAGGAGCTGGAGAGCACCCTTCACGGCTCGGATGCTATGGAGAAGGAACTTGACAGGGCGAGGACCGAGCTGGACAAGGCCCAGGCGGCCGCGAAGAAGGAGAGGGCCAACGCAAAGAAGCTGATGGCCGAGCTCGAGGGATCGACGGCCCGGATAGATGAATTGGTTGCCAAGGTCAAGGAACTGGAGGAGGGTCTGAAGGGCACGGCGGAAATGGACAAGGAGCTCAAGAAGGCAAAGGATGCCACCGGGAGGGAGAAGGCCAAGGCGA
>CBDUQW010000057.1:0-22917 GCA_965369625.1 uncultured Thermoplasmata archaeon
TGCTAATAGAAATTAGACGAATATTGTAGGGGGGATAATCCTAACTGTTCAGGTCGAGAACCGCTCGTGGCTGGAGGTCCATGGCAAGCTCTACGAAGAGACTTGGGGAGGGGACACCACCTACTTCGACGACATCGGCATCGCGGACGTCCCGATCAACATCACCTTCGACGGCGAACCGATCCCGGGAGGGACCAACCTGCGTACCGGGAACAGGTACACTTACACCGAGCCCTTCGGCGTCAATGGGAACGGTACATTCCAGTTCCTGATATTCCTGGACAAGCCTGCTGGCAGGTACGAGATCGGGATCGACTTCGAAGGATGGCCAAGGAGTCAGCCCCACGTTTATAGACCGGTCTACTACACCGCCGAGATCCACGTTTGCCACCCAACTGTCATTGCGCTGGACGAGTTCCCCCGCTACTACAAGGTCGGTGAGGACATGCATATCTCGGGCAACCTTTCCGACGATACCGGGAGGATCATCAGTGGTGTACCCCTCCAGATCTGGTTCGATGACGAGCTGCTGGGCCTCTCCTCCGACGGGGTGTACATCGATGATGTCATCGTCCACGGCACAGGTTACTTCGAGCCCTTCGATTACCCCGGAAATCGGGGGTGGTCGGTCTACTCCTCTCCCGATTCCATTGCCGACTATCAATGGGAGCACGGAATTCCTGAAATCGATAAAGGTCCGTACGTTGCACACTCCGGCATGAGATTGTGGGGCACCGTCCTCGACGGCGATTATCAGCGGGGCGCGCTGTCATTCCTCGTCTCACCGCCCATGGATATGTCCGTGGACCGGTCGTACACCCTCTCCTTCTGGACCTGGTGGAGCCTGTACTGGGAGGCGGACCTCGCATACGTGATGACCTCCACCGATGGGGGAAGCACCTGGGACGAGGACCACTCAATGATGTTCACGGAGGGTGGTCTCCAATCAGATGGCTGGACCCTGTGCGAGTACAATGTAACCAAGTGCCAGGGCTCGAGCGATGTCAGGTTCGCCTTCGTCTTCCACAGCGATGACAACACCCTCGTCTCGCGGACGGACTCCTCCTTCGATCTCACCCACCACCTCCCCAACAGGACCACGGCCGGCAGGCATGAGCTGATCGTGCGCTTCGAGGGCAACCTCTTGTTCCAAGAGGGGCTGCTCGAGCAGGGGATCGATGTCAAGCGCATCCTCCATTTCGAGTTCGAGCAGAACGCGAGCAGAAAGGTCTGTCACAGGAACGAACCCATCGAGCTGGTCGTACGGCTCATAGACAACGAGGGAGAGGTCATCGCAAACAACATCGATGGGGTCTCCTACTATTATCAAGTAAACGTGTACTGGGGCCGGACCCCGGGCATCGGTGAGCGAATCAACGGGCCACGTATGTACTTGGACCCCGAGACCGGCAGATTCTCGGTTCTGTATACTGTCCACCCTGAGCATGACCTGGGTCCTGTTAATGTGACCTTCAGGTTCGGAGGCAATGACATTTACACCCCCGTGCAGCAGACCGATGTCTATTTCGTCAAGGCGAGGGTGTACATCAAGTTGCCCGACGATGAGGACTTCCGCAGACACCGTGGTCAGTCGGTCAACATCAGAGCTGAGCTTCGGATAGTCCCCAGCCAGTCCATCATCGACAAGGTCCTCGGTGACCTGGTGCCGGATAAATACATCAAGATCTATTGGGACGGTTACCTCATCAGCAATCGCCAGACCAGTTTCGACGGCTCATTCAAGACCGATTACCTGGTCCCCTCGACCCACCGGCTGGGCAAGGTGCTCGTTTCGTTCCTCTACGAGGGCAGTTCGTTGTACGATCCCGTCACAAGATACGTCAATTATACCATCGGTTCAAGTACGTTCATCCATATCGAGGATGCGACGGCCGCCAAGGGAGAATGGATAACCATAAGCGGTTCTGTCGTGGACGACAGGGGCGAGCCCGCACCCAACGTGCAGATCCATATCATATGGAAGCGCGCACCGGAGATAGGTAGGGCCACCACCAGGGCTGACGGCACGTTCTCATTACAGTACTTCGTTCAGTACGGGGACAGACGCGGAAATGTCACCGTCATCGCACGATTCGATGGCGACATGATCTACTCGGCGTCCGAGGCGAACGCGACCTGGACCATCAAGGCCATTACAAACCTCGAACGTCGCGACCATACCAATTCCGTCCTCCTTGGAGAACAGGTGATCCTCTCGGCGAAGCTGTACGAAAGATGGGATGGCTACAGGGGGATCGAGATCCCCAATGAGATCGTCGTCCTTACCATCGATGGTATCGTCGTAGCATCGAAGGCCACGTCCTACGATGGTTCTGTTGCGTTCACCGTGATGTTCGACCCTGCAGTGTACAGCTATGGCGAAAGATCGATCGTATTGAGGTTCGGCGGCTCGAAGTTCTATTCTGGCTCGACGGTCACGTTTACGATCATCATCAGGTTCCAAGGCCACGTGACCTTCAGTGAGTTCTACATCAACGGCCAGACCGTCAATCCCTGGAAGGATATCATGGGAAAGGGCGATACTATCACCGGTCGCATCCGGGTGGTCGACGATGACGGCAGCCCAATATCTGGAAAGAAGGTCAAGGTCCACTACTACGAGGACCTGTACGGGGGTGGATGGGTGGATATCGCAGAAGGTAGAACGGATTCCGAGGGGTACTTCTGGTTCGCGACCGTCATTCGTGCCCAAAGGGAAGGTATCCTGACCTTCATCGCAGAGTGCGAAGTGCTGACGGCGGAGGAGTACCCCAGGATATCCGTGACATACATCGTGCCGCCACCTCCCACCGACGCACCGATAGTGAGAACCACCGGTAGTCGACTGACCGAGGTTGGTGAGAGGCTCACCCTCGAAGTGATGGTCCGCGATGCCAGGTACTGGAATACAGAAGATCTGGTGTTCCGTCTGGTCTCACCACCGGAGGGGATGACCATCTCGTCCGACGGCACCATCACCTGGACGCCCAGGGCCGACCAGGTGGGAACCTTCGAGATAACCGTGTGGGTCTCTGATGGGTTAAGGAGTGAGACCACGGTATTGACGATAACCGTTTCCGAGAAGAGCGATAGCTATGGTAACTACGGATGGGTAGCTGCGTTCATCGTCGTGATCCTGTTGATGGCAGGCATCGTCACCATACACTACCGGAGGAGAGGATAAGGCATCTGGAGGAGTGAACTACCGGGGGTTGACCTCTCCCCACTCCGAGGTAAATTATTTCACCCTCAGATTGATATCCTTTCAGCCGATAACTATCAACGAGTGGTCTAGGGATGTGGCTTCGTTATACACGGGTCGTCACGAACGGTAAGTACAAGCGCAACTCTCGACCGGATAGGGGCATCCTCATCTATCGGCCAGTCGAGGGGATCGCTATCCGTGCCGACATGCTGAGGAAGACGGAACGCTGGGAACTCATATTCTATTCGATCTGGTTGGCCGTGACCATCCTGGTGGTGATCCTGACGAGGGAGGTCATCCTCTTGCTCTTCCTGTTCGTGGGTGTCAATGGGTTGCTGGGTACCTTTTTCGCGAACCTCAGGGTCCGAAAGAACTGTCCGATCGTTGAGATATTCGAAAAAGGGGTGAACGACATAACATTGAGTTGGCCTTGGGAGTTCAACTACTTCTGGCCCTTCCATGAGATCCAGGAGACCGTCATCACGGATAGCACCATCCTCCTTAAAGCCGAGGGTATAACGTCGGTCCTGAGCATCGATCTAGAGGTCCTGGGACCGAGAGGGGTCGAATTGATAAAGATGGGAAGGGATTCCCCCGAACACATCCTCACCATCGAGGAAGCTACATAGCTGGTGGTATCGTCTCTCTTCAGATTCACTCGAGCCACTCGTACGCCTTGCTCCGGAGCAGTATCTTGGCCACGAGCACCCGATGTCCCTCCACCACGTAGATAGCCCTATAATTGCCTATTCTCAATCGGAAGTATTCCCGGTGGGGCCGCTTCAGTCTCTTGATGTCCGCCTTCGACCGGGGGCGAAAGGGGTCGTCCCCTAGCTCGGTTAGTGCTTCCTTTATCCGCGTCCGAGTCTTGACCTGGAGGGCTCGAAGCTGCCTTACGGCCGTATCTGAGAGGAAGACCCTATACTTCCTCAAGGGGAACGAACTCCTCAGTCTCGAGTATCCGGTCGATATCCTTGAAGAACTTGGTCTTCCTGGCAATCTCGATGAGGCGACGTAGGACCTGGTCGTAGGTCTCACCCTTCCTACCGAGCTGCTTCAGCTGGTCCCGCGTCATCTTACTTATCTGAATGGTGGTCAGATCGCCAGCCATGGTATATCACCATTATACGGTATCATATGTTATTATATGTTATATATAACTACCCATAATGAGAGTGGGTTGCCAGGTCACCCCCTCGAGACCTCCTCGACCCACGCCTCGAGGGCGGGACACCGGGGGTCGCAGCCCCTCTCGGCATGCGGACATTCCTTGCCGGGGCAGAACCCCAGTTCCATCACGAGGGCGACGGCCTCGGGACCCAGCACACCGCTGGTCACCATACCGGCCCCTTCCCTTTCCATGGTCTCCATCATGTTATCACCATGATGTCCAGGGCTTCCGTCCTTTAAGTACCAGAACGGGGGGGGACCCCATGGGGGGAGGGGGGGTGGGGTGGGTGAATGTGCCCGTCGGTAGCATTTTATCCGCGCCCGCCAATCACCGCATCATGAGGCGAGGGGCACCGGTGGCGATGACCGTCGCGGGCTCGGACAGCTCGGGCGGGGCAGGCATCCAGGCGGATCTGAAGGCCTTCGCGGTGGTGGGCGTCCACGGCGCGTCCGTGGTGACCGCGATAACGGCCCAGAACTCGAGGGGGGTCCGGTCCCTGTACCCCCTCCCCGCCGCCGAGGTGGTGGCCCAGTTCGACGCCGTCGCCCAGGACATGGGACCCAAGTGGGCCAAGACGGGCATGCTGTACAACCGCATGACGGTGAGGGCGGTGGCGGGACGACTGGCTGAGCACGGCGTCGAGGTGGTCGTCGACCCCGTCGTGGTGGCGGGCTCCGGTGGCGCCCTCGCCCAGGAGGGCGTGCTGGACTGTATCGCGGCCGAGCTCCTTCCCCGTGCCGCCCTGGTCACCCCCAACGTCGACGAGGCCTCCCGGATGCTCCGGGGAAGGCGCATCGCCACCCCCAAGGAGATGAGGCTGGCCGCCGAGGACCTTCGCGAGATGGGAGCCTCCGCGGTGCTGCTCAAGGGTGGCCATCTGGAGAGCACATTGGACGTCGTGGACGTGCTTTGCTTCGGCCAGGGACGGTTCGAGGAGTTCCGCCACCCACGACTGTCGGGCTCCTTCCACGGCACCGGGTGCACCCTGTCGGCCCTCATCACAGGCTACCTGGCGAAGGGGGAGACCCTGGAGAGGGCCGTCGCCAGGGCAGAGCGGGTCCAGCACACCGTGATGGCCTCGGCATATCCCGTGGGAGGCGGGGCGCTGTACCTTGACCACATGGCCCCCGTCAAGATGGCCGCCCTCCGCTGGGAGGTGGCCCGGCAGGTGAGGCTCGCCGCCCGACAACTGGAGCAGATGCTCACCGACGAGTGGCTGCCTGAGATCGGTACCAACATCGTCTACGCCCTGCCCCAGGCCTCCGTCGCCGACGAGGTGGCCGCCCTGACCGGACGCATCCACAGGGTGTGCAAGCACGCCCGGGCGATGGGCCACGTGAACTTCGGTGCATCGAAGTACATGGCGAAGGTGGTGCTGGCTGCCATGATGGTCGACCCGGAGACCCGGGCTGCCGTGAACATCAAGCGGAACGAGGACCACCTGCGGCGGGCCCGGGAGGCGGGTCTCGTGGTCGCCTCCTTCGAGAGGTCGATGGAACCGGCTGACGCCCCCAAGGACGTCGAATGGGGCACCCTCGAGGCCATACGGGTGACGGGGGACATGCCAGACGTCATCGAGGATTCTGGCGGGATGAGGCTGGAACCCGTCATGAGGGTCCTTGGGAGGGACCCGGCCGAGCTGGTGGACAAGGTCAGGAGGATAATGGCCGTCGAGTGACCTGGCTCATATCATCGCGCCGATGCCCGCTATCAGCAGGAATATAGCCACCAGCATAGCCCCCTCGAACCACGTCGCCTGGCCATCCAGGGCGATGACCATCGCGATGGCCAGTGTGACGATGATGGCGATGAGGCCCAGGGGTGTGAAGACCAGGGCCATGAAGTTACCCATGGCGTAGCTGATGAACACCATCAGGGGGATTATCAGGAGGGCGATCTGCACACTGCTTCCCATGGCGATCTGGAAGGAGAGCTCTATCCGGCCCCGCCAGGCCATCAGGATCGCCGACGAGTGCTCCGCCGCGTTGCCGATCAAGGCGATTATGACCACACCCATGAAGAACGCGGAGAGGCCCGAGTCCTCGATGATCTTGCTGATCTCGCCGATCATCAGCTCGGCGATCCCCACCACACAGACCATGGTCACTGCAAGCATCAGCACCGCCGTCTTGGCGGGCCACGTGGCCAGGTCCGGTTCCGGGGTCCTCACCCTCTCGACGGGGTGGTCCTCGTGGCCATCGAAGTACTTCTTGTGGGTCCTCATCGAGAAGAGCATGTACAGCAGGTACATCGCCAGCAGGATCGCGGCCACGAACAGGCTCATGGTGACTATGTCGTCGGGGAAGTCGCCGATATTATCCGTGCCATAGGTCGCGTAGAAGTAGAGCGACGGCAGCATCACGCCAACGGCGGATACCGTCAGCATCGAGAGGGTGGCGGAGGCTGTGATGCGGCTGTACTTCATCACCGGGAACTTGTAGCCCCCTGCGATGAAGCTCAGGCCCATGACCAGGAGCACGTTGATGATTATCGAGCCGACCAGGGATGCCCTGGCCAGTTCGACATGACCTCTTTTGACGGCCACGATGGCGATGATGAGCTCTGTTGCATTGCCGAAGGTGGCCAGCATGAGGGCCGAGAGGCCCGGCCCCGACCTTATGGCCAGCTCCTCCGTTGCCCGGCCCATGAGCAGGGCCAGGGGCATGATGGCCATCGCGGCACCTATGAAGATCACCAGCGAGGACCCGCCAGTGGCCTTGGCGAAGATGGCAATGGGAGCACCGATCAGGAGGAACAGGGCGGCCTTCTCCAGCACGCTCAACCGGAGGCTCGTGTCCACCAGCTCATCGATCTCCTCGCTGAGGTCGAACTCCTCCTCCTCAGCTTCCGTATCCTCCTCGGTACCCTTCTCGGAGGTCTCGACCATCGGATGGATGAACGGATACGGTGTTCTTATATCCATCGCTGGCACAGGGTTTATCGTGGGTCGGGGCGTTCCCGGTACCGTGCCCCTCCCCTGCCGCGACCTTCATGTCCACACCCACCACTCCCACGACTGCCAGGACCCTGGGTCGACCATGGGGAACCTGGCCAGCTGGGGCCATGAAGCGGGCATCGCCGTAGGCTTCGCCGACCACCTGGACGCCCGCCACTTCGACCATGAGGACCTGTGGGCCCGCGAGGAGAACATCGGCGCGTACCTCGAGGAGTTCGACGATGCGAGGGCGCAGTACCCAGGGGTGACGCTGGGCATCGAGCTGGAGTACCACGTGGACCGTCCAGACCTCATGGACCTCACCACCGATTGGCTCGACAGGCACAGGAAGGACCTGGACCGCGTGCTGGGCTCGGCCCACTTCGTCTACGGGGACCACGCCGTGACCTGGCACGTGCACCTCCGCCAGCTCGTGGGGGCCCACACCTTCGAGGAGATCATGGACGAGTACCTGCGAGGGGAGCGGGCGATGGTGGCCTCCGGCATCGCCGACTGCATGCCCCATGCCGACGTGGTCTTCCGGGGCCATCGGGGCATCTTCGAGGTCCCTCCAGAGGTGGGACGGCGGGGCAAGGAGGAGGTGACCCAGCTCTGCCGCGTCGCCATGGCCCGTGGGATGGCCATCGAGGCGAACCTCCTGGGCATGGTGGACGATTCCCACCCGGACCCATCCCCTTCCTGGGACATACTGGAGACCCTTGCCGGCGAGGGGGCCGTCATGTACGTCGGCTCGGACGCCCACGACACCGCCGGCTTCAAGAAGGGCATCCCCATGGTCATCGAGGCCCACGAGAGGTTGCGTAGGGCGGGGGCGAGGTTCCTCGAATCGCCTTGAACGGGCGAGGGGCCAGGGTTCTCCATGACCCCAAGCTCTCAACATCAGTACTGGCACGGAAAGCTATTTATCACAGCTCAGGAATCTGAAGCTACCACGAGGTTGTCGTGGATTGGGTGGGTCAATGACCGAACTCGAGCAGAGGAAGTACAAGATTTGCCTCATCGGCGAGAACGCGGTGGGTAAGACCAGCCTGATCCAGAGGTTCGTCCACGACGAGTTCTCCGACCACTACCTGACCACCATCGGCACCAAGATATCCAAGAAGGATGTCGTGGTCACGTACCCCGATCAGGACAAGAAGTACGACATCACCATGATGATCTGGGACATCATGGGCCAGAAGGGCTTTCGGCCCATCCTTTCGCACTCGTACTTCCACATGGCCAAGGGCGGGATCGCCGTTTGCGACCTGACCCGTCCCCACACCCTGGAGGAGCTGACGGGCTGGATCGAGTCCATGTTCGAGATCACCGGCAAGATCCCCGTCATCGTGGTGGCCAACAAGAACGACCTCACCGATGAGATCCGCATCAAGGAGGAGGACATCGCGACCCTCGCGGAGCAGTACGACGCTCCCTTCCTCTACACCTCCGCCAAGACGGGGGCGAACACCGAGGAGGCCTTCCTCTCCATCGGTCGGATGGTCACCGAGCACCAGTTCCAGGTGTAATTTTTGAACACTGGCCCACAGCCTTCGTTCGTAAACCATATCAATAAGTATTAATTGGACCTCTCTCCATCACTGGACATGGTCCCGCTTGGGGAAGGTTCTAAGAGACCATCACCTAGTGGACCCCCTTCCCCCCTCGTCCTGCTCGTTCTTGTCTCGGTGGTCTTCCTTGCATCTCTACTGGTATTTTCCAGTGATTCGGACGCGGCACCGAACCCGCCTGCCAATGGGGACTGGAACATCGGCCCCGGTGAGACCGTGTTCCACAGCAATACCCTGCTGGACCTCCGGGGCGACCTGAACGTCCGGGGCACCCTGGAGCTGGACAACGCTTCTCTGTACGTCTGGTTGGAGAGCGGGAGCACCAACGTGCTGACCATATATCCGGGAGGGGAGCTCAGGCTCACCAGCTCCATCATCGCCGCCCAGGGCATCGGGCAGGGCTACGCCGTCAGGGCCGAGACGGGAAGCACCCTGGTCGTGGACCGGTCCGACTTCTGGCGTGCTGGGAGCGCGCTTACCCTGGATGGGAAGGACGCGGGGGTCTACGTGGCCACCGACGCCACCATCAGGCAGGCCCGGTTCGTCGAGTGCCTTGTCGGAATCTGGACGGTCTACCCGGACCTCTCCATCGAGGGCTGCGACTTCGTCGATTGCCAGTACGGCGTGGTGGTGGACAACGGTGGCGCCCTGACGGTGGAGGGAGGCACCTTCATCGGATGCGAGAGGGGCGCCCTTTGCAACTCGAGCCGACTCACGGTGAACGCGGCGCGCGTGGAGCGCTGCGACGAGGGGGTGCTGGCCTACGGTGGCGTCCTTACCGTCACCTCCCTTGATGTGGTCGGCAACACCATCGTCGGCGTGGGTGCGTACAACGCGGTGCTGCTCGCCAGGGATTGCACCTTCGAGGAGGCCGAGTCCGACGGGATCGTCATCCACACCTCGGTGGGCCGCATCGAGGATTGCACCTTCATCAACCTGAACACGGACGTGAAGGTGATCCACTCGGAAGCCTGGATAACGGGGACGTTCCACGAGGATTCTTTCGACGAGGCCCTCTGGATGTACCACTCCACCTTCCACGTCGACGACGTCACGACGGTGGGCTCGTACTGGGGCCTGCGAACCTTCAAGTCCACGGGCGAGTGCAGGAACCTGACCACGGTGAACGCGACCTACGGCGTCTACCTGGAGAGGAGCGAGGACGTGACCCTCCAGCACCTCGACATCGACGGGGGTCACAGCCCGACCCAAGCGAACTCCCGCGGGCTCTACATGACGGGAGGCAACTGGCGTCTCCTCGATTCTGCCATATCCAACGTCAGGACGGGCATCGACATGCTGAGCACCTCCGGGACGGTGGAGCGGGTGAACATCACCAACTGTGCTCACCAGGGGGTCATCGTCAGTCTCTGCTGGGACTACACCATGGAGGAGGTCACCGTCGTCAACGCCGACGAGGGCTTCCTGCTGACGCTGTTCAGCGGTGGAAGGCTGGTCAGGTGCAACGCCAGCCAGAACCGGGCCGTCGGGTTCAACTTCACCTCCAGGGCGACCACCACCCTCATCGAGTGCAACGCCAGCGGGAACCCCCTGGGCGTGCAGTCGAGATACGCCTCGCCCAGGTTGCGTGACTGCGTCGTTCATGTCCTCGACAAGGATGGTAAGCCCATCAACAGGACGATAGCGATCGATTGCTTGGAATCCTCGCCGGACATCCGTGGAGGGGAGGTCAGGTACGGAAAGGGGGGTATCCGTCTCAACGCCACCAGGGCCCTCGTCAGGAACGTGACGTTCACTGGCATGGAGGGCTGGTGCATCCAGGTGCGGGAGTCGAGCGGGAACGTCATCGAGGGGTGCCGGTTCCACTACATCCCCATGGCGACGGGCATCTTCGTGTGGCGTGCATCTCCTGTGATCCGGGGAAATGATTTCTTCCGGGTCAGCTACGGCATCACGGGCGCCGATTATTCGCATCTGGTCATCGAGGATAACACCATCATCAATGTCTCGTACGATGGGATCTGGTTGCATGAGAACACCAGCGCCGAGTCGAGAGGCAACATCATCAGGGACGTGGGATGGTACCCCATCCACGTGATGCGCTACAGCACCCTGGTGTCCCGACATGACGTGGTGATGGACACCGTACATCAGGGCATCCTCGTCTGGTTGGCCTCCATTCTTGACATGCAGTCCGGGTCGATAGTGAACTGCAGCGTGGGCATCTACGCCTCCGATGTGGTCTCCATCCGGGTCACCTACACGGAGCTTAGGGACCTCAACAGGGGTATCCTGCTCTACAGGAATGTCGGACCGAGTGCCATCATGGGCGAGGTCCACGGGTACGTCGAGGGCTGCTACTTCACGAACCACACCGCCTACTGCATCGGGGTCTTCGACGCCGAGATGACGGTGGACGACTGCAGCTTCTTGGACAACATCGCCGCCATCCAGGCATCGAACTCCACCCTGAGGCTGGTGGACGGGACCATGGTCGGTTCCTGGCTCTTCGGGCTGAAGGCGGAGCACTCCATCGTCGAATGGACCGTCCGTGACCGCTGCAGGATCATCAGCTCCGACATCTCCGGCCCGGTGCGGATGACGATGGAATCGGGGAGCCTTCACATAGTGGACACCGTCATCGACATGGAGACCGACGGGTTCTTCGCCTCCAAGGGCGGGGCCTTGGTCATCCGCGGGACCCAATGGCTCGCCCGGGGCACCACCTTCCGGGCCAGGTCCACCGAGGTGGTCCTCACGAACTCCTCCTTCTCGTCCGTGGGTCCATCCCTTGGAGGGAACCCGGGGGAGATAGGGGTGTCCCTGAACGCCTGCGAGGTCGACGTCCTTGGTTGTTCCTTCCGAAGGTCCCGTGTCGGTCTCGCCCTGGTCCATTCCAGCGGGGAGGTCGTCAGCTCCAGGTTCTCCGAGTGCGCCAACACCGGGATATACTCCCAGTACTCGTATCTCACGGTCAGGAACGTCCAGCTGGAGGACACCCTTGTGGGGGACGCGATCCACCTGGAGGGCTCCACCCTCTGGGCCTACGACACCGTGATCACCAGGGCGGTGAACGGCCTGGTCATGCTGGATTCGGATGCGACCCTGCGCGATTGTGGCATCGGGAGCACCACGGGGATGGCGGTCAAGGTGGAGGAATCCATGCTGGACCTTTTCAACACCACCCACACGTCCCGATCGGTCCAGGTCCTCACCGGTGGGACTGTCAACACCTGGTGGTACCTGACGGCCAAGGTCCTTTGGCCCGACCCCAAGGAGCTTGAAAGTTCCTTCGTATGGGTCCTGGACAACCAGGGGAGGGAGGTCACCAACGGCACTCCCGACCCCTCCGGCATGGTCTCACCGATGACGGTGCTGGCCATGGTCCACAGGGAGGGACAGGCCATTGCTCATGGACCGCATCGGGTCTTCGCGGACCTGCGAGGCTACACGGTGGAGGTCAGCGTCAACCTGACATCCTCATGGACGGTGGTGCTGGACCTGAAGGACGACGAGCCTCCGGTCTTCCAGATGGTCGAGCCCGCGGAGGAGGTCGTCTGGTCCAGGTCCATGTCGGTCGCCATGATCGGCACGGCCCTCGACGCAGGGGCAGGAACAAGCTCGGTGACCGTCCGCATCGATACCGTCCCCGTCCCCTACAGGGTGGACGGTGGCGTGTTCTCCTTCACCATCACCCTATCGGAGGGCAAGCACCTGGTGGACCTGGTGGCCATCGACCTGGCGGGCAACAAGGCCATCCACACCATCACTGTCTGGGTCCAATCCCAGCCCCTCGTCATGTCGCCACCCGAGCCCGGGGACGGCACGATGACGGACCAGACCTCGGTGGTCCTGCGCGGCCGCCTCTCGAGGACCGAGAACGTCACCGTCCGCATCAACCACGTCCTGGCGGAGCTGGACGACGACAACTACTACTCGCTCCAGGTGGACCTCCAAGAGGGCGCCAACGACCTGTCAGTCCTGGCCGAGGACATCTACGGGCACCAGACCTGGGCGAACATCACCATATCGGCCGATTGGACGCCTCCCGACCTAAGGCTCTCCTCCCCACGGGAAGTGAACACCAGCGAGGAGTGGGTGGAGCTGAGGGGGACGGTGGACCCTGACGCCCGACTGTACATCCAGGGAAGCCTCGTGCTGCTACGCGACGGGGCCTTCTACGTGAAGTACCCGGTGTACGTCGGTGAGACCGCCATATCCATCAGGGCCGTGGACGACATCGGGAACACGAGGGAGCTCCAGGTCCTGGTGTACCGCGAGGACAAGTCAGAGGCACCCGAGGGACCCAACCCGTGGGAGGTATACATCTTCCTCGTGATCATCCCCATCCTGGTGGTGGCCCTCTACGTGGTCATGAGGAGGCTGGAGTTCGGGGGTGATGAAGGATGAGGTGGACGCGCAGGACATCATTCCTCGTCCTTGCCACCGCCCTCCTCGCGGTCCTTCTAGCGGGCATGCTGGGAAGCGCCCTGGCCCAGACCGACCCGCCTGCCCTGGGAGACGGGGACTGGACGATCAGGGACCGGACGGTCATCCGCGACTGGGGCGTCATCATGCTCAGGGGCGACCTCAGGGTCACCGACGGGGGCGACCTCACGCTGTCCAACACCACGGTGCTGTTCGTCCTGTCGGACCCTGGCGAACACGGGGTGACCGTCGACAACGGCGGCTCCATCCGCATCGTGGACGGGTCGACCGTGGGCTCGTCGAGACCGAAGGTGCCCTTCACCTTCGTCGTGGAAGCGGGGTGCACCCTGGTGTTGCGCGACTCGACCATCGAGGAGTGCGGCGAGGCCGCCTTCGGGCTGCGTCCCAATTGGCGGGAGGTGGCCCTCTACGTCGGGACCGCCGACGCCGTGGTGGAGCGCACCTCCTTCATCGGGGGTCTGGCAGGGCTCTACTTCGAGGAGGGCGTCATCGCATCGCCCGTGAGGAACTGCACCTTCGTCAACGCGTACGGCATCATCTCGTGGGGCACCTCGGTGGAGGACTGCACCTTCAACGACCAGACCATCTACGGGGTGGTGTTCCACGGCGGGACCCAAGGACGCATCTCGCGTTGCGTCTTCGAGGGCATACCGTCCACCTGCCTCCAGATCGGGCACGAGTACTTCGAGCCCTACCAGCTCTATCCCGCCGAGACCGTGGTCGAGGACTGCACCTTCCTGGGCTCCGCCAGGGGGATCCGGGTGCTTCCCCGGTCCGTCGCCGACATCTCCGGGTGCTACATCGACGGCATGGAGCAGCAGGGCATCTACGTGCGGGAGGACGCCGTCGTGCGCCTGGTGGATGGTGAGATTCTCAACGCATCCCGGGCCATCCTATGCATCGATACCAGCTGGGTCGATTGGCAGGTCGATGGGCGTTCCCGGGTGCTGCGCAGCAACCTGACCCTCACGGGCAACATCAGCCTGTCCGCGGGAGCCGAGCTGGAGCTCCGGGAGATACGGAACCTCACCATGCTCAGCCACGAGGGGGCCGGCCTGTGGATATCCCTGGACCGAGGGGCATCCCTGAGCATCGTCAACGGCTCCATCGAGCTGCCGCCAACATCGACGGCGCCCCACGCTTGGGACCCGGTGAGGATCGTGTCCAACGAGGGTGACCTGGAGCTTGCCGGCATGAGCAGGCTCGACCTGGACCCCAACATGGCACTGGTGGACCATCTTATCGTGAGGGACACGGTGATCCCGCTGGGGACCTGGAGGGCCAGGAGGGTCACCATGGAGGACTGCGTCATCGTCCTCGACCTCACCGGCGGCATGGTGTCCCTGTCGATAAGCGACGACGACCCGGAGACCGAGTCCGTCTTCGAGAGGTGTGCTGTGGAGGGAGCCGAGAACTGGACGGCGTCCAACGGGGCCTGGCTCAACATCGGCAACGGAAGGGTGACCTCCATCGACTTCCTGCACGACGTGGGCGAGCTGATGGACGAGGGCTCGCTGGAGATCAACTCGGACGGGGACATGTCCAGGCTGGACGTTCTCTGGACCTTCCAGGTCCACGCCCACTGGCAGAACCAGCTGCCCGTACCCTGGACCGACGTGATCGTCGAGGGGCCAGGGGGTGAGCTGGAGAGCGTCACTACCCAGGAGGACGGGTACACCGGGACGTTCCTCATCATGACGGAGCAGGTCTGGGAGAACGGGACCTACCTGTCCAACCTACCGCTGGAGTTCATCGCGGACGTCGGGAGCGGCCTGTCCGGCACCGAGACGGTGGAGACCGTCCATACCCCCGTCCTGGTGGACATCAAGGTGATAGACCTGAACCCTCCCATGCTGAGAGTGGACCAGGGCTGGTCACTGGCCATCAATTCCAGCACGATCAACATCACCGGGTCGGTCATGGACGCCCACAGCGGCGTGGCCTTCTTGGAGGTGGCCATCCTTCCTGCCGATTACATCAAGGTCCCCATCGACGAGGGGACGGGCCGGTTCTCGCTGACCCTGGAGATCCGTGGGGGCTACCAGACCATCTCACTCAGGGCGTACGACGCCGTCGGGAACCGGGTCAGCGGGAACATGCAGGTCTACTACAGCACGGTGTCCCCCTTGGTCCTCATCGACCAGCCCGTCAACGACTCCTGGGTCAACTCGTCGCTCCTCTACGTTGTGGGACAGACCGAGGCCAACTCCACGGTCGAGGCCCAGGGCAGGGTGCAGACCACGGAGAACGGCACCTTCCGCATCCTCGTGTACCTCAAGGAGGGGCCGAACCTGGTGGTGGTCAACGTGACCAACCCGGCAGGCAACCACAACAGCACCGATGTGACCGTCTACCTGGACACCAAACCTCCCGAGCTGGTGATGGTCCATCCACCCCACACCCCGTACTCGACCAATGAGCCGCGGGAGGTCATCAGGGGCGTCGTGACGGCGGGGGAGAAGGTCTTCATCAACTCGGTCTCGATCTACCTCGACGATTCGGGTTCCTTCTTCAACGGCGTGTCTCTGGACCAGGGTGCCAAGCGCTACGTGATCACCGCCATGGACCTGGCAGGCAACACCGACACCCTCGAGGTGGTGTTCATCCTCGACTCCGTGCCCCCGGCCGTTGTGGTCCTCGCCAACGGCCAGGACGCCACCAAGTACACCGAGGAGGTACCGCTGCGGACCAGTTCCGCCTTCGTGACCATCACCGTGAGCACCGAGGAGGGGGCATACCTCCTGGTGGGCGGCGAGGTCGTCGCGATGGAGGGAAGGGAAGGGTCCGTCGACCACCCCCTGGACGTGGGCATGAACACCATCATGGTCCACGTGGAGGACGATGCGGGCAACTTCTACGACTTCGGTCCCATCAACATCGAGGTGGACCGGACACCGCCACTGCTCACCATCGACCCGTCCACACCGAACCGGACGGAGGAGGCCCTGTTCACCCTGAGGGGCAGGACCGAGGACAACGTCACGCTCCTCGTCAACGGCGCTCCCGTCTCGGTGGACAGCGAGGGCGCGTTCCAGAAGAACTTCCTCTTGAACGAGGGTCCCAACCGGATCGTGATAACCGTCACGGACCGCTACGGCCAGACCACCACGTTGACCCACGATATCACCATGACCCCGCCCGACCCCGAGCCCCTCAACACCACCCCGTCCCCCCTGCCCTACATGCTGGCCCTCACCGCCCTGACATTGGTGGTGGTGGCCGTCGTCCTCAAGCTTTGGTGGAAACGCCAGAGGGCCAAGGGGGACTGGATCGAGGCGGAGGACTAGCCCCCGCTGATGGGCGGGAACAGGACCACGTCGTCGCCATCGCGGAGCTGGGTGTCGTCGGCGCCCATGCCCTTGTTGACAGAGACCACGGTGTCCCTGCGCAGCCCCTCGAGGGCGGGATGGCGGCGCATCAGCTCCTTCACCAGTTCCTCGACCGTGGTCCCCGTCGGGATCTCCAGGACCTCCTCCGCGACCCCGACCGCCTCCTTGTGGGCGGCGAAGTAGCGGACGGTGACCTCCACGGGGCGACCCCCTACATGAACTTCCGGAGGGTCATCAGGTCCTGCAGCGAGGCCTTGAACCTGAGCTTCTTCGTGGCATACGCACGCATACCGGACATCTCGCCGTTGACGAGGCTCCTGAAGGTCGCCTCGTCGGTCATCACACGGATGTCAGGGCCTTCTATCTCCCCCTCGTGGACGCCGTCCACCAGGGTGTCTTGGAGGTTGAAGTGGTAGATGCGACCGTCGTCGAGCTCGAACTGGAAGGTCTTTCGGAGTCCCATCAGGTCCTTCCTGAAGCCCTCGTCCGATCTCGACCTCTCGTTGAACTTCTCGACCAGCTCCTCGAGCAGCTCCTTCACCATTTCCAATGCCTCCTATCGGTTCAGAAGTCATCGAGGCGCCGGACCGAGGCACCGTGCCTGTCCAGCAACCTCTGGGCGGTGCGCCACGACCTCCGTGTGTGGGGTGGCAGTACGCCCTTATCGGTTATCCATTTTTCCAAGAATGCTATCGTCCTCGCGTCCGCCGGGTAGCCCGAACCGAAGTCCTCGCCCAGCTCCTCCCTGATGCGGGCCACCGCCTCCTCCCTGCGGCTCTTGGCGAGCACCGAGGCCCCGGACACCACCGGGAAGATGTCATCCGCCTCGTGACGGCTGACGACGGAGACCACCGCTGCCTTCCCCGGAGCATCCGCGATGGCACCGCTGAAGTACCGCTCGAAGGTGGCCTCCGAGGCGTCCGCCGCGTCCAGGTAGACCGCCACCCTGGCGCCCTCACCCAGCTGCGCGATGACCCCGAGGGTGGCCGACGCGAAGATCCTGGCCTCGATCACGTTGAGGGAGGCGGTGGACCGAAGGGCGTCGATGTCGGAGGCCGGCACCTCGATGACCTGGTGGGGCCTGTCAGAGAGGGCGGCAGCGAGGGTCTCCCGCTTGGCGGGCAGGAGCTTCTTGGAATCCCGGACCCCCATCTCCCGTAGCTGGTCCTCGCCCCCGTCGGCCGGCACGGCCAGGGCCGCCACCACCAGGGGACCCATAACCGGGCCGCGGCCAGCCTCGTCCACGCCGATGACGTGGGTGGTCCCCGGTGGCGGGGGGTCTCTCGTGCCACGGGACCGCTCCTCGACCATGGTGGCGCGGTAGGGTCCTCGCGAATGATAAGCATTGTCAGACAGACTGGTGGATTCCTGTCCGTGGATTGCCAGGTTCGGACGCTTTCAGTATTATGCGTCATCAACCTTTCAGACTGAGTGAGCAGACATTCGTTGTCCTCTTGCTTGATTATATATAGTCATTCAATCATTTCATCACTGAAATCATGTCGCTTACAGACCTTCCAGTCACCGAATTAGAGGGGGTTATCGAGCATTTCCACCCGCAGACGACGCTGGATAATTGCTACCCCGCAGGATTGATGAACATAATCAATGAGCTTGGAACACGGAAGGGCATTGCGGGGATGCGGTTCTCATTGAGTACCATGGACAGGATATGTGGTTACCGAGCAGGTGAGCATTGTCCTGACGAGCTTGTTCCTGCCAGGGTGAATCAAGAGCTCGAACGATTCGAGTATGAATTGAAAGTTCCAGAGGATGAAGCATCTGATCTCGAATCATTGAAGGCGATAACAGAGGACGACTCGAGCTCCTATCCATTGGTGAACGTGCATCCATCCTATTTCGAGCTTATTTTTATAAGGTGGCGTGGTGCACAGTATCTCGACCACGTCCTCGTTATCATGGGAGTGGACCACGACATAATCTTTTTCTATGACCCATACACTCCTTTCTTTAACAAGTATCCAAGCATCAAAGAACCACCGAGGAGCATCTCGATACCGGATTTCCTGAGAGTGTGGGAATTGGCGCATGATAGACGTTGGATGGGCTGGGTTGAACCGATGAGTACTAGGCAAGCTCGGCTGAAGGAGGATCAATGATGTTGGTATCTCGCTACCATGACGATAAGCAGGCCCTTGAGGACCAGGTCCCTGGGATCCTGAGGGGGATGATAAGCAGGGGTGCCTTCGTCGCAGGAAAGCAGGATACAGAGGATGGCTCCCTCATCAGCATCGGGATAAGCTATCCCGAGATAATCGTTGACAGGGATTCTTCCCCGATCATCACCTACGTGCCCATACGAGGGGTGGGTAACATCTCCATCAGGAAAGAGGGAGGCAAGTATCACTTGACGATACCAGAACGAGCTGGCATCTTCAAGACCTTCAATCGGAAGAAGCGGGACCTCGTGCGGCGGGCAGAGAACCTCATCATACAGTCCGGTGCGGACAAGCTGATAGGGATTCCCATGGTACAGAATGGACTGAACCCCATCAAGGAGATCCTATTTGCCCTAAACGAGATGGA
Organism: uncultured Thermoplasmata archaeon; assembly: GCA_965369625.1. Classification (GTDB taxonomy): domain Archaea; phylum Thermoplasmatota; class DTKX01; order DTKX01. The sequence goes on from CBDUQW010000057.1 coordinate 19,169, forward strand.
CAGGATACCTGTCAAGGATGTACTCGCCCGAAAGAAGAACAAGGTCCAGATGAAGCGGTACATCGAGATGTTGAAGTCGTTGAGGTACGTGGATGAGATGGATGGTATCCTTCATCCAGGCTCTGAATTGGAGAAGTTCAACATCGTAGGTGCTGAGGAATTCCATAGGCTCATCATGACGGATGTGGTCCAAAAGGGGTTCCCCTTCATCCGTGAGGAGCTGAACATCTACATCCTGAACCCGTATCTCGAACTGGCCAACTCATACTACCTGCCATCACTGCTGGCCAGGGAAAAGGTGCAGATGGAAGCTGACGACATCTTCCATTACTACATCAAGATGTACGGGACCAGCCGCAGGAAACCCAAGTACCAGGTCTATGCCAACTTGGTTGAGATGGTCAGCGTTGGCCTGCTACAGAAGGAGTCAGGTCTTTTCGTGGGCGATGAAGATCTTTTTACATCCCTAAAGGATAATTTCGGCATGACCGGAACGTAGGACCTTCTGGATTCTCAAGGTGGTCGTCGGACAGACCGTAGACCGGAGCCATCGTTTTATATTAAAAGCATTGTCCGGACCCTGAGAGCAGCGCGGGAACCTTTTTTAGGGAACTCCCCCCTTCTCTCCGCATGGCCGAGGGAAAGGTCCCGCCCCTGGTGCTGGGAGAGGGTTCGCCCAAGCCCGCCCAGGTCGCGCCGGGAGTCATCGGTGGGCATATCTGTGTCATGGGCAACGCCGCTCCCGCCGCCACGGTGCTGGCGGATGTGTCCAAGTGGGCTTCCAACCTGGGAGCTGGAACCATCGTGGTGGACCTGGAGGGACACCTCTCCGCCCTGATGGTGGAGCGAGGGGACAGAGGGGCACTGGGCGACATCGACCTCCGCATCCTCACACCCTCCTCCCCCGTCGGCATCCCCGTCGCGTTCAAACCCCTCTCGGCGCTGTCCAGCGCCCCCCACACTGAGCCTTGGAAGCGGCTGAGGGGATGGCTGCCCCAGCTGCTGGCCACCCTGGCGGGCATGGGTCCGGACACTCCGGACCATGACAAGGTGGCCGCGTACTTCCTGAGGGTGATGGACGAGACCAAGGCCAACAACCCGTCCATCCTCACCGTGCAGGGGCTTGTGGAGGCCGTCAGGGAGGGCATCTCCGCGGGTGATGCGCCCATAACACCGGAGGTGGCCCAGGGACTCCTGGCCGACCTGACGGACATGGCCGAGGACCTGCGGAACGCCGCCCTCTCCTACGGAGCTCCCATGGACCTGCCCCGGCTCCTCGACACGCCAGTGGGCTGTGCCGACAGGCCGGAAGGACCGGACCGCCACATCGACGTGGTGCTCCTTTCCCACATGACATCGGTGGCGGACCGGAACTCGATCATCACCGCCCTGCTCCTCGAGGTGTTCTCGTGGTGCCGGCTCAGGGGGAAGACCGAACGGTTGCTGGTGGTCGTGCCGGAGGTGGAGAGCCCCGCCGCGTTCCTGGACACCAGGCCCTTCGCCCAGAGGCTGACCCAGCTCGTGTTCGGCGCCTCCAAGGGCACTGGCCTGCTGGGGGTCTCGCTGCCATCCTCCCTCTCCGACCCGACAGCACTGCCCCGCTTCGGCGCCATCATGCTCGAGAAGGCCAGGTACGACGGGGAGCCGGAGGCCACGGAGGGGATGCTAAGGGACCAGGGCATGGAGGCGAGCGGTTACGCCCGGGTGTCGATGCTCCACCCCGATGAGTGGGCGCTGGCGGCGGGGACCGGGTGGACCAAATGGCACAGGTTCACACCCGACGCGGCCGCGGCCCAGGAGCGCCAGATGGACACCGACGCCCTTGCCAGGTTGCTCACCCCCGAAGTGAGGGACGGCTTCAGCCACAAGCCCGAACCCGAGGAGGAGTGCATAGAGGGAGAAGGAGAGGGAGAGGAGCCAGGCGCCCGCGCGGTCGAGGAGGAGGCTGTCCGAGCTGCCCGGGTGGTCGAGGACGCCGAGGACCTGCTCAGCTACACCACCGAGAAGAAGGCCAAGCGATCCGAGAGCAAGATGCACCAGGAGGTGCAGGAGCTCCTCAAGCGCAAGCTGGAGGAGAAGGAGAGGGCCAAGGAGGCCCAGAAGTTCGAGCTGTCCGAGATCGACCTGGTCGAGGGCGAGGAGCCCAGCGACCTGGAGATGTCGGCCCACACCCCCAGACCCCTGTCCGAGGGGGTCATCGACGACCACCGGGACAAGTCGGCGGAGGCCACCGCGCCGGGGATGCAGCTCCACTCCGACGACCTGCAGGTCGAGCTGGCCGTCCTGGAGGCCCAGGAGGCGGAGGCCGCCATGAGGGAGGGGGTAGAGCGAGGCCCCGACGTCGTCGTTGACCTCGAGGGACCGGGAGAGGGGGGATGGGAGAGCGTGTCCCCCGAGATCGGCCTGGGCGCAGAGACGGACCCGAAGGAGAGGTCGGGGCGGGCCGAGGACGATGAGGAGGAGGAAGAGGAGATCATCGTCGAGCTCGAGGACGATGAGCAAGGCTGAGGCTCGTCATCTCACATGATGGGCATCGATACCGGGAGGATACCGCATGGAGGACCTGAAGCGACAGGCGGGGGAACGGGCGGCGGAGCTCGTGACCGATGGCATGAAGGTTGGGCTCGGCACCGGGAGCACGGTTCACTACACCCTGCTGGCCCTCGGGAGGAGGGTGCGCGAGGAGGGTCTCGACATCGTGGGCGTGCCCACGTCGGTCCGCACCGAGAGGACCTCCAACGAGGTGGGCATCCCCCTGGGCGACCTGGACGAGCTGGGACGCCTGGACATCACCATCGACGGCGCCGACGAGGTCGACCCCCACCTGAACCTCATCAAGGGCCTGGGAGGTGCCCTGGTGCGAGAGAAGATCGTCGCCGCCCACTCGAAGGAGCTGGTCATCATCGTGGACGGCTCCAAGATGGTGGACGTGCTGGGCACCCGCTCCCCCCTGCCGGTGGAGGTCCTCACGATGGGCCACAAGCGGCTCCACGGGGCCCTGGCGGACCTGGGGTGCGCCCCCGCCCTCCGCATGGCGGAGGATGGCGCACCCTTCGTCTCCGACAACGGCAACCTCATCTACGACTGCCGGTTCGAGAGGATCCCCCGACCCCACGAGATGGAGATGGAGCTCAATAAGGTGGTCGGCGTTGTAGAGAACGGGCTATTCCTGGACATGGCCACCAGGGTAATGGTGGCCAGCGCGTCTGGCGTCATCGTCAAGGAGAGATGAGGGTCCCCGACACCCTCATTCTATATCCCAAAGCTCCTTGATATGGCCCAGATTCGCCTGTACCTCGGCGACCTTCTCCATCTCGTCGGACTCGATGGACCTGTACACATCGTTCAGTTCCACGTTCATCCTGTAGATGTTGATGGGCCTCCCCTTGGACTCTCGCTTGAGGCTGTCCCTCTCCACCCATCCGCGGTCCAACAGACCACGGACGGCGATGGAGACCTCAGGTTGCCTGAGGCGGGTAGCCTTCTCGATATCCTTGGAGGTGGCCCAATCGTCCTTCGTCGAAAGAAAGGCCAAGGTCCTTGCGGTGCCCTTCTGCATGCCGGTGGAAGCCAGTACATCGATCGTCTGGCTTACTATGCCTTTTCCAGCAGACACGGTTTTTCCCCTCTCGGTCCACGATGTCATCGGGACCGCTGGATTCTATGTACGGATTACTATATATATCTTTTTATGACAGTACTTCCGCGTGTCTCCACAGTTCCATCCGTGGAAATGATGACAAGGGGTA
>CBDUQW010000058.1:0-22495 GCA_965369625.1 uncultured Thermoplasmata archaeon
GCCGCAGGGAGCTCAGCGCGCCGCCCTCTAGTGCGATCACGATCATGATGATGACCACGTCCGGTGGGGTCGCCACCCAGGCATCCAGGCCCTGCTGGATGCCACCCACCAGGGGGAGTGCCTGGGACGGGAGGCCCGCCATGTTCTCGATGTCCGTCTCCACACCCGTGACCACGGCCGAGGGGACGAGGTCGAGGTTCTCGCTGACCGCCGCCAGGACGATGAACATCACCAGGGCCGGGATGAGGACCGCGATCACGGCGCGGAGGGGACCGCCGGCCTTCCTGCCCCCGACGTATCCAGCGATGGCCGCGCCCGCGACGGGGAGCCAGAACAGCAGCGCGGACAGGATGACCGTCCAGGTCATCCCCCTCACGATGCCGTACCGGGCGGCGTGGTGGATCACCGTGCGCTCGCCGACCACCATCTTGTCGGCGGTGGACTTGAACTCCTCCATCTTGTCCGGGCCATGGAGGTCACCGTCCGCGGCCACCCGCGGTACATAGGACTGTTCCTCCTCGGTGTGTTCTGTCTCCTGGGTGGCCCGCGCCTGCTTCGCCGTGGTACGTTTTCTCTGGGTCCCGGCAGGGGCTCTCCTCTCCGACGTACGCGTCTCGACGGAGGCCCTTGCCTGCTTCCCATCACCCTTCTTCTTGGCCTCCTTCCTCGGTGCCGCTGGCTGCCTGGATGGGGACATGGTGTTGCTGCCCCTCATCTGCTTGCCTGGCACGGGACCCGACCATCCCTTCTGGGTCCTGGGACCGCCCGCTCGGGCCTTCTTCTTGGTACGCCTGGTGGTACCCTTCGCGGGGCCCTTGCGGCGGGCGGACCCCTTGCTGGAGGACCTGCCCTTGCCGGCGCTAGTGCCGGCTATCTTGTTGGCCAAAGCTATCCCTCCTGACGTAAGAACATGACGTCAAGTGCATCCCGTTTGTAAAGGGGTGGCCCGCGTATTTATAATTTGGGTGCATTAAAAGGGACTGGCACCCGCGGCAGGGGGGGGGGAATGAGGGAACGGGTCCGCTATCTGGACCTGTCCTCCTCCAGCTCGTCGATGATGTCGTCCAGCTCCGTGGTATCCTCCTCCTCCACGTCCTCGCCGTTGTCGCCGTCGGTCTCCTCCAAGTCCTGGGAGGGTTCCTTGGGCTCGGTCTTGGGGGCAGCGGGCCTTGTGCCCTCGCCCTTGTGGTAGAACAGCAGGATGAGGATCACGACGATGCACACGATCACCACGAGGTAAAGAAGCGCGTTCCCCTCGTCCGCCTTCACGTTGATGATGACCGTGACGCTCCCCTCCTCGTTGAAGGAGTCGCGGACGGTCAGCCTGACCTCGTACCTGCCCTGTATCTCGTAAGAGTGCATCGCCAACTTCCCCTCGGCGGGGGCGCTGCCATCATTGAAGGACCACACGTAGGAGGCGATGTAGTCGTTGAGTTCCTCCTCGTCGGGGTCGTAGGACTTGCTACCGTCGAACTCGATGACGTCCCCAGGCCTGTACGTCGTCTCCACCACGGCTCCTGGGCTGTAGGTCTTCCCGTCGACGGTTATCACGGCCACAGGCCTGTGGTTCGGGGGCGGGTTGAGCTTGTTCCCAAGGACGGTGTAGATGTCGTTCTGGAGGGAGGGGATGGGGGCGCTGACGATGCCGGTGGACGTGTCGACCTCGCTGTCCTCCAGGTACTCCCAACCGGCGTCCTCGCCTGACATGGACCACCTGTATATGGCCAGCGTGTCCACGTCGATGTCCAAGATATCGTGGAAGGTGTAGTTGATCGAGATGTTGGCCGCCTTGAGGAAGGTGGTATCAAGGAACAGCTCGGTGTAGACGCCGATGGGGAACAGCCCGGGCGGGAAGGTCGAGGGGGGCGAGGACACGGGGATGTACTCGAGGTCGTTGGGCCCGACGTACACCGCCATGACCAGGATGTCGCCCACGCTGTTGGGGAAGGTCCGGTCCTGGAGCACCACGGGCCCCTTCACCACCAGCTCGGTGCTGGCGATCCCGTCCGACGCCGCGAAGGTGACTGCGGGATACGGGCGTGAGGCCAGTGGCTTGACGATATGAAAGTACATCTTGCCATCGGTGTAGTCCTCGTCGTTCGGGTCGACGGGCTCCATGATAACGGGGGTGTACTCCGGTTCGTCGGCGAGGAGAAGCGTCACGTACTCGGGCGGGTCGTTGTCCGGGTCGGTGTACCTCACGGAGAAGTTGAAGGGGTCCACCAGGGTGTGACCGGTGTCGGGGACGACGTCCCACCAGTCCAGGATGGGGTCGTGGTTGCCCAGGATCCTTATGGAGATGGAGGTGTTGTCGCTCTCCCCGTCGATGTCCGTGACGGTGAGCTTCACCGTGTAGGTGCCCTCCCGGGCGTATCGATGGGAGGTGATCATGGCCAGGGTGCTGTTCCCGTCGCCGAAGTCCCACTTGAACGAGGTGTCCAGGAGCTCCTTGTCGTCGGTGCTCTCGGAGCCGTCGAACACGATGGTCTCGTTTATCCTGAACTTCTCGTCGTGCTCGGGCGCGGAGATCCTCGCCACAGGGGGCTGGTTCGCCACCTTGCCGAAGGCGAACAGGATACCCCGTTCGTCGGTGGCGAAGAGCATGTCGTCCAGGGCGGCCGGGCCCGAGACGAAGACGGAGGTGGGTGCCTCGTACATCCACGTCATCGCGCCGGTGGTGGCGTCGAGGATGAACACACCGTTGCCCCCCACCACGACGCTCCCGTTGACGGCTATCACATCCATGGTCAGGGGACCCGTGTTGGCCAGGGCCTCCCTCCAAGCAATGGTCCCGTTGGTGGCGTTCAGGGCGAGGACCCCGCTCTCTCCCGAGAGGAGGACCACGTTGCCCGAGACCAGGGCAGGGGAGGCATTGAAGGGCGTCTGGTCCTCCTCCTTGTAGGTCCAGATGACATCGTACTCGCTGTCCACGGGGTCCTCCTTGCCCTCGTCCACCCCGTCTGAGGGGTCCGCGTCCAGGCAGTACATGTAGCCCGAGGTGCTGGCCACGAAGAGCCGCTCATCGGACACGGCCGGGGAGGCGGTCAGGCTGCTACCGGGGGACTTACCCACGGGGTACTGCCAGTTCAGGGTCCCGTCGGTCAGGTTCAGGGACATGACGGCCCCGTTGTCCGACAGGGCGAAGACCGTGCCCTCCCAGACGGCGGGCTGTGCCATCACCGGTGCGGACATGTCCCGGGACCAGAGCTCGGTCCCGTTGAAGGTGTGGAGCGCGAACAACGTTCCCCCGCCGGATCCCGTGTCCGTGCCCACGAGGACCGTGTTCCCTACGACGGTGGGACCCGCTGTGACCGTGCCGTCCAGGGACCTGACGAAGCGGACGAAGCCCTCCTCGAGGTCCATCGCCACCAGGGTCTTGTCGTCGAGGCCCACGAACACGGCGCCGTCGCCGACGCAGGCCGGGGTCGTTGCCGAGGCTCCCAGGTCCTGGGTCCACTCGACGGTGCCCATCAACCTCTCCAGTGCCACCAGCTTCTGGCCAACGGGGTAGAACACGGTCTCCGTGGTGGCCACCAATCCCCCACCGGGATGGGCCCCCTCGGCCCTGAGCCACTTCGTGATGTTGTTGCCAGGGGGTTCAGACTGTATGTACCCTATCCCTGTGGGGTCGGCACGGGATGTCAGCCATCCCTCGGCCGGTGGCAACACCTCGATGACCCGAAGGGCCTCGTTGTTGTCCGTGTCCTCCTCGTTGGGGACCACGTCCATGATGCGCACCCATACAGCCCTGTTGCCGACCTCGTCGGCGGTCCAGACCGCGTAGACGTAGGTGGACCGACCCGGTTGGAGGGTGACCGTGGTGTGGTTGATCACCGTGTGCCAGTCGTCGATGGTGCCGTTGTAGAGGAAGACCTGACCGATGGCCGTCTTGTCGCCGATGTTGGAGATCTTGGCCCGCACGTTGACGCTCTGCCCCAGGTGTGGCTTCTCGTCGTCCACGTCGATGGCCGAGGCGTTGACCGACAGGTCGGGCTGCGAGCCGAAGCCGAACACGTCACCCATGGTGTTCGCCGCGAAGACCATCTCCTCCGCCACGGCGGGTGTGGTCTTGACCGCTGCCCCACTCCTCATCTCGTGGTCCCAGATCTTGAGGCCGTTGATGTTCCAGACGTTGAGGAAGCCTAGCTCGTCACCGAAGATTATCTTGGAGCCCGCTATCGTGACGGAGCTCCACACCTTGGCCTTGTCGACGCCGTGGCTGACGGTCCTGTTCCAGATGATGTCGCCGTCGGCGAGGTCCAGGCAGTACATCTGTGGGGCAATTATCTCAAGGTCAAGGTAGAACTTGCCAAAGGTGCCCACGTAGATACGGTCGTTCTTCACCGAGGGGGAGGCCATGACCATGCCCAGGTCGTCGGTCCTCCACCGCTGGGTTCCCGTGGTGGCGTTGAGGGCGTAGACGAAACCCTTGCGACTATTGATGCCAGGGGGGCGTTTGTCCCCCGCTGAGGAAACGAGCACATCGCCACCAACGACGGATGGTGAGGACCATACGCTGCCCATGATGGTCCGGTTCCACTCCTCCAGACCGGTGGAGGCGTCGACGGCGTAGACCTTCCCGTTGTCGTCGGCGTCGCCCTCGATGCCGAAGTAGATCAGACCGTTGGCAGATGCGAGGGAGCCGTACAGGATGCCCCTGTCGGCGGTGAAGTTCCACCGCTGGCTCCCATCGGAGGTCTTGAGGCAGTAGAGGATGCGGTTCTGGCTTCCGAAGTAGACGGAGTTGCCGAGGACCAGGGGGGCGGAGGTGACGAAGTCGGGTATGGATGCGTTCCAGATCTCCTCGCCCGTCAACGCGTCGACGGCCACGGCCCCCTTCCCGGAAAAGTCATTGACGCCGGCGTAGATCACACCGTTGTCGATGACCGGGGTCGAGTGGACCGGGTTGGGGGCGTCGTACACCCATCGCTCCGTTCCGTTCTTGGCCCAGATCGCCCTTATCGTGCCCGAGACGCCGATGTAGACGGTGTCGTTCCATACGGTGGGGGAGCTGTATATGACGGAGCCCTTGTACTCGTTCTGCCAGAGGACCCTGTCCACGCTGGGCGCCTCAGAGGCTGCCACACCGGACCTCTCGTTGTCACCCTTGAAGGTGAGCCACTCGTCGGGTCTGGCCGCATCACGGTCCTCATCACCATCGACGGGTGGGTCGCCCGTGCTGGCCAGGGCTGCCAGGGAGGGGATGGTGAACATGAGCACGACGAACACTGTCAGCGCTCTTCGGGGGATCGTCGCGGTGTCCGTGGTGGGCTTTTTGAGCCTGTCTATCATAATGAATCACCCATTGGATGGCAATAGAGCCAGCTCTATTGCGCCTAAGAGGTGGCTTGTGTATTTAAGGATACCGATGATGGCAACCGAGAGGGGCCCCTGGCCAGTATGTCAAGTTCGCCTTTCTATAGGGGGTCTCACTTGACCTTGAAGAACTCCTCGAAGGCCCTGTAGGTGGACCACACATCGACCTTGCTCGATATCTCGAAGGGGGAGTGCATCGATATCAGGGCGGTTCCCGCGTCGATCACGTCCATGTCGAGCTCTGCAAGGAACTTCGCGACGGTGCCCCCGCCTCCCTCGTCGACCTTGCCGAGGGCACCGTACTGCCACGGCACCTTGGCCTTGTTGAGCATGCGGCGGATCTCCCCCACGTACTCCGCGGAGGCGTCGTTGGCGGTGTACTTGCCGCCAGCGCCGGTGAACTTCGTGATGACGATGCCCCGGCCGATGAGGGCGGCGTTCTGGGGCTCGTGGACCTCCTTGAAGTTGGGGTTGATGCCCGCGTTCACGTCGGAGCTCAGGCACTTGGACCTGGCCAGGGCCCGGCGCAGCGCGCTGTCGGCGTAGCCCGGGTCCTTGAGGGCCAACAGGTCACCCACGAAGTTCTGGAAGAACCTCGACTTGATGCCGGTGTTGCTGTCGGACCCTATCTCCTCCTTGTCGACGAAGAGGGCGATGATGGTGCGCTGGGGTATCTTGACACCCATTATCGCCTGGAGGGAGGTGTAGGCGCATACGCGGTCGTCCTGACCGTACGCGCCGATCATCGATTTGTCGATGCCCACGTCCCTGGCGGGACCCGTGGGGACGGCCTCGATCTCGGCGGAGATGAAGTCCTCCTCCACCATGCCGTACTTCTTGTTGAGGTGCTCGAGGACGGCCAGCTTGACCTTCTCCTTGGCCTTCTCGTCGTCCACGGGGCGTGACGCCACCAGGATGTTCAGGTCCTCGCCCTTCATCACCTCGGGGGCCTTGCGCTTGGCCTGGGACTGGCGCCAGAGGTGGGGTAGCAGGTCAGGGACCACGAAGACCGGGTCGCCGGGGTCCTCGCCGATGGCGATGTCCACCGTCTTGCCGTTGGCCAGGGAGACCGAGCCATGCAGCGACAGGGGGATGCTCGCCCACTGGTACTTCTTGACCCCGCCGTAGTAGTGGGTCTTGAAGAGGGCCAGCTTGGTGGTGCTGTCCTCGTACAGCGGTTTCTGCTTGAGGTCAAGACGGGGTGCGTCGACGTGGGACACCACGACCAGCAGGCCATCCTCCATCGGACGCTTGCCCAGCACGGCCATGGCAACGCCCTTGCCGCGGTTGACGACGAAGACCTTGGTCCCCGCCTTGGCGGTCTTGACCTTCGAGGGGTCCTTGAAGCCCGCCCCCTCGGCGGCCTGGATGATGAGCTTGGCCACCTCCCGGAGGCCCTTGCCCTCGGACAGGAATGTCTTGTACCCCTCGGAGAATTCCATGACGACCTTCTCGTCCTTCTTCGACAGGTCGTCCCAGATCATCTCCTCCTTCATGAGGAGCTTCTCCTCCAGCTTGCTCTTGCCATCCTCCTTCTTCTTCCTCTTGGCACCCTTCTTGGCCGGCATGGTCCTCACCTCACAGCGGGATGGCTCGAACTGAGTGGATGCGTAATAACATTTCCGCTACCACCTCGAGGGACCCCATCAGTCGGAGATGATGAGTGACCTGCCCGTCATCTCCTCGGGCTGGGGGATGCCCATCAGGTCCAGCACCGTTGGGGCCACATCGGACAGGCCGCCGTCCTTTCTTATGTCCAGGGGGCGGTTGCTCACGATGCAGAATGGGACGGGGTTGACGGTGTGCGCGGTGTGGGGGGACCGGTCCTCCTCGTACACCATGTCCTCGGCGTTGCCATGGTCCGAGGTGATGATCATCGCCCCCCCCGCCGCGGAGACCGCCTCCCACACCTGCTTGACGCAGGCGTCCACCGTCTCCACCGCCTTCACCGTGGCCCTGAGGTCGCCGGTGTGGCCCACCATATCCATGTTGGCGTAGTTGACGATGATGAGGTCATAGTCACGGGACTCCAGGTTCCGCACGATGACGCCGGTGATACCCCAGGCGGACATCTCGGGGATCATGTCGTAGGTCGCCACCTTGGGCGAGGGGACCAGGACCCGGGTCTCCCCGGGGAAGGGCTCCTCCCTCCCACCGTTGAAGAAGTACGTCACGTGGGCGTACTTCTCCGTCTCGGCGACCTTGAGCTGGGCCAGGCCGTTGTCGGAGATCACCTCGGCCAGGCAGTTGGTCACCAGGTGGGGGAAGTAGGCGATGTAGGCGGGGATGCGCTCGTCGTACTGGGTCATGCACACGAAGTGCACGATGGGCTGGTGCACCCTGGGGAAGTCGTTGAAGAAGGGGTCGGTCATCGCGTACGACAGCTGGCGGGCCCGGTCGGGCCGGAAGTTGAAGAAGATGACGCTGTCGCCGCTCTGGATGAGGGACTCGGGCTCGTGGGTCACCCTGGTAGGCCGTATGAACTCGTCGGTCTCCATCCGCTGGTAGGCCTCCGCCACCGCGTCCTCGGCGGACTCGGACCGGAGGCCCTCGCCCTGGACGATGCAGTCGTACGCCAGCTTGGTCCGTTCCCAGCGGTTGTCCCTGTCCATGCCGTAGTAGCGGCCCATGACGGTGGCGATCCTGCCCACACCCAAGAGGGACATCACGGATTCCAGCTCCACCAGGTCGTCGGCTGCCCCCACCGGGGGCACGTCCCGGCCGTCGGTGAAGGCGTGGACGTACACCCTTCTCAGGCCGTGCTTCTCCGCCATCTTGAGCAGCGCCTTGAGGTGGTCGATGTGGGAATGGACCCCTCCCTTCGACACCAGGCCCATCAGGTGGAGGGAGGAATCCCGCTCCCTGGCCAGGTCCATGGCCTCCACGATGGCCTGGTTGCTGTATAAGGTGCCCTCCTTGATGGCCTTGTTGATGCGCGTCAGGGACTGGTACACTATACGGCCCGCCCCCATGTTCAGGTGGCCGATCTCCGAGTTGCCCATCTGCCCCTCGGGAAGGCCCACGGCGCTACCCGACACCTTGATGGTGGTGCGACACCCCTCGTACATGATGCGGTCCAGGTTGGGGGTGTTGCCGATCTCCACAGCGTTGCCCTCCATCCTCTCCGAGATGCCCCATCCGTCGAGGATGCATAGGACAACGGGCCTGACCAGCGGGACGGTTGGAGGCACGCCAGCTGGAACGGAGTCGGCCCTTATCTCCATTTCGCACCCGCCCCGGGGCACTTTCACCCCTCCCCCCGGCCGACCCTTAAAGCCCCCGTCGCCGATGGATGGCTTCCGAAGGAGAGGGTCAGCTTGGAGACCGACAGAGAGGCCATCGCAGTTCCCCTGGACCACACGGGGGTCCCCCACCTGGGCCCACCGACCCGCCGGCGCCTGCTGACGGGCATCAAGTCGATAGACCGCTTCACCGGTGGCTTCGCCCCGGGTCAGGTGACGCTGCTCCGGGGGCTCCACCACGCCCCCACGCTGCTCTCCCGGCTGCTGGTCCTGGCGGTGCTGGACCGGGACGTGGACGTGATGCTGGTCGACGGGGGCAACGTGGCCGACCCCTTCGGCCTGTCCGCCATCTGCCGGCGGCTGCGGGTGCGGCCCCGGGACGTGCTGCCCCGGGTGCACATCGCCCGGGCCTTCACCTCGTTCCAGATGAGCAGCATCCTGGAGGACGCCCTGCCCACCGCGCTGCAGGAGCACTCGCCCGGGGTGCTGGCCATCACCTGCGTGGACGAGCTGTACCACGACGACAACGTGGGCCGCGACCAGGCCACGGTGCTCCTGGGACGCGCCCTGGACCGGGTCCGGGGTCTGACGGAGGAGGAGGACCTGGTGACCCTCCTGGCCGACCTGCGCCTCCGGCCCCGGAAGAGCGTGGACCGGTTCTCGGCCCTCCTGGACGCCCGCGCCCACGAGGCCCTGACCCTGGAACGGCGGTCCCGCCGCTCGCTGCGGATGCGCCGACGGGACGGGGAAACGGCGGTGCTGGCCTCACCCCCACCGGGCCAGCTGTCCCTGGACGAGTTCGAGCTGGGGGGCATATGGAACGAGGGCGCCCCCGTCACGGGGGAGGGGACGGCCATGCCCGCGAGGGGGTGGCGCTTTGGGTAGGACCGCCCCCACGTACCGAATGCTGCTGGAACAGGTGCTGGCGGAGTGGGGACCCTACCGGCGGGCGCTGCGGACGGCGGACCGTGCCACCTTCGACCGCATGGTCAACCACGCCCGGGAGCACGCCTCCGCCGGCTCCAACCTGGCGGACGTTGACCCCACCACGCCCATCCTGCTGTCGATAATGCTGGCCCACGAGGCCGAGCTGGTGCGGCTGCGAAGGGCGGTCGAGGCCCTCCTTGAGGGGGAGGAAGGACCCTCCGGAGCGGATTGATTCTCAATCCACCACCCATACTGCATATCACTTATATACCCAACCATCATTCACCATCTTGAGAGATCGGGTTCTCAGGAGCCATCTTCATGAATCTCGAGTCCATGGGAAGACCGGTGGCTAACAGGCCAGGTACCGTCGTCGTCATCATCCTGCTCTTGACGGCGATCTTCGGTGCCTTCGCGGCCCAGACCGACTTCAACTCCTCGGAGGAGGACTTCAACCCCGATTCCGAGATCTCCCAGGCCAGCCAGAGGGTCAACGATTACTTCGGACCAGGCGTCCGCACCGTCCAGGTGATCGCCCGCGACCCGAACGAGACGGACGAGAAGGACGTGCTCCGCCAGGCCCCGCTCCTCAGCGTCCTGGACCTGGAGAAGGCCATCCTGGAACCCGAGGAGGGCGACCCGGACATCACCGACACCCTCGCACCGACCGCCACCGTCCCCACCGGGGTGCAGTCCATCGCGGACCTGATAGCCACGGGCGCGATGACCCTCCAGGGAGCCCATATGTTCGGCGTGGAGATGCAGAACACCTCGTACTTCCTGGGCCTGATGAACGAGAACCTCACCCTCATAGGCTACGGTCTTTTCAGCATCAACTACACCGACCCCTACTCCGTCGGCGCCACCCTGGAGATGACCGACATCGCCCTGGACATGATGGCACAGTACCTCATCGACATGGGGGGCGAGCCCCCGGCGAACGGGGGCCCGAGCTATCCCAACCTGACCGCCATCAGGTTGATCATCGAGGGGATGGACGATGCCGCCGTCAAGGGCACCGTCACCGGCATCAACACCTTCGACCCGGCACCCCTCAACGCCGCCGTCGTCACGGTGGTGGACGAGAGGACCCAGGTGGAGGAGAACGTCGCCCTCGAGGAGGACGCTCCCATCGGCGGCCCCCTCTACACGATGTTGAACAACACGACCTTCATGAACGGCACCTACTACAACATGACCGGTGGCGAGGTGGACCACCAGGCCCTCATAGAGGACAGCCTGGCCAGCCTCTACACCATCGATGCCGCCATGGGGATGTTGACGGGCTTCGAGGCCCAGCCGGAGGTGATGGCGAACATCCTGTTCGGTATCGCCTTGTATATGCAGTTCATCCTGACGACCGACTACGACCCTACGGTCCCGGTACCCAAGGCCAAGGCCTCCCTGGCGATCGTCCAGCAGAACGGCAGCATGGACTCCGACAGGATCCTTGAGTCCCAGTACGCCCTGGAGGAGATGGCCGACGAGGTCGAGGCGGACAGTGACGGTGCCATCGAGTTCGGCGTCGTGGGCGGCGAGATACTGTTCGACAAGATCAACACCTCATCGATGGAGTCCCTGGGGACCCTCCTGTTCCTCGCCATTGTCATCATCGTCGTCCTCCTGAGCCTGGTGTTCCGGTCCCTCGTGGACACCGCCCTGACCCTGTCAGCCCTGCTGATGGTCATCGTGTGGACCTTCGGCCTTGGCAACATTCTGGGCTTCACGTTCAATCCCATGACGATCGCTGTGCCCGTCCTGCTGGTGGGTCTCTCCGTCGACTACGGCATCCATCTGACGCTGCGGTACCGTCTCGAGAAACGGTCGAGGTCTTTGAAGTCCGCGACCATCGTCACGATAGCCAGCATAGGTATGGCCCTCCTGCTTGCCACCATCACCACTGTGTTCTCGTTCATGTCCAACATCTTGTCCGACCTCTCCATGATGCGAGAGTTCGGGATGATGGCCGCCATGGGCATCATCTCCGCCTTCCTCGTCATGAACACCTTCGTCCCCGCGGCCCGCCTGCTCCTCGACCAGAGGCGCGAGAGGAAGGGCCTCAGGAAGGGCTCGACCTCCGGGCAGGAGAGGAACGAACGCAGGGAGGGCGCCCTGGTCAGGTTCGCCCAGGTGGGCGCCACGGCAGCCACGAGGCACAGCACCGTCATCGTGGTGGTCGCCGTCGTGCTCAGCGGCCTCAGCTTCTACACCCTCACCGAGATCGACACCGAGTTCGACTTCATGGACTTCCTCCCGGCGGACATGGAGGAGACCCAGACCATCAACTACCTCTTCGACAACTTCAACTTCTCCTCGTCCAGCTCGACGGTGCTGACGGAGGGGATGGTCGCCACCGGTCCCGTCCTGCGGGCGATGTACGAATCGGAACGCAACATGGACGATGCCAGGGACGTTGTCAAGAAAGGGGAGACGGCGGATACCAGGTCCCCGATGACGGTGATCTTCAAGTACAGCCTGCCAACGTCACCCGCCTACCAGCCTGAACTGGCCGCCGCCTACGCGGCCACCGAACCGGACGTCGATGGCGTTCCCAGGAATAACGTCGAGGGGTTCTACAAGGTCCTCTATGCTCACCCCGCCTCCGCGATGGACATCGCTGGCGTGGTCCATATGGACGATGATGGCAACTTCGATGCCGCCATCGTCTCCGTGTCCGTCCACGAGGCATCCGACGGGGGGGAACTGCTCGCACAGGAGCTCAACGAGGCCATCGACCCCCTCACGGAAATGAAGGACGACGGTGACCTGGACGAGGCCATCGTGACCGACGGACCGGTCCTGACCTACAACACCGTGACGGCGATGAACGAGGCGGGTCTCCGGTCGGTGCTGCTCACCATCGTCGCGGCGCTGCTGCTGCTCACCTTCACCTACTACATCTTCTACAGGACCTGGATGGTTGGGCTCCTGTCCACGATACCCATCGTCCTGGTCATCGGTTGGGTGTACGGCTCGATGTACCTGCTGGACATACCGCTCAACGTGGTCACCATCATGATCTCCGCCCTGACCATAGGTCTGGGGATCACGTATGCCATACACATATCCCACAGGTTCCTGGAGGAGCTGCATACCAAGCCCTGGAAGCAGGCTCTCTGCGACACCGTGGGCCATACCGGGGCTGCCCTGTTCGGTGCGGCCGCCACCACCATCGGCGGCTTCGGCATCCTGATGTTCTCCGTCCTGCCACCGATGGCACAGTTCGGCATCGTAACCGCCCTCTCGATCTTCTACTCGTTCCTGGCATCCGTGTTCGTCCTCCCCTCCTTCCTGGCCATCTGGGCCCGGAGGAAGTACGGGGAAGATGGAGGGGAGATCTGCCCCGTGGACGAGGCGGCTCGCGAGGGAGAGGAGCCAGATGTGGCCCTGGCACCGGAGACCCCGGAGGAACCCGCCGATAAGGTCCCCGAGGATGCCCCCGGGCAGCCCCCCGCCTGATGACCCGGGGATCGATACGGGTCTGGCGAACCCATGGGTAATAGCATGGGATATCAAGGAATATGGAATGGATACGGGCGACCACTGGCTCGATCCTACGTCCCAAATTCCTCTCTTTCCTGATAATCAGCCTTGAGAGGTGCGCGGTTACCTTTATCAAAGGTTCACCCATAATTATTGGAGCCCCTATGGTCAGCTCTAGATGGAGGTGGATGTATGGTCAAGGCCGGTAAGCGGGGTCTGATGCCCCAAGCGGAGGGCGCCCAGCGCAGCGACCCACGGGCCTGTGACCCCGTTCTGGACGACGTGGATGAGCTGATCATGTCCATCGATTGCGACGCTCCAGCCGCGGCGAGCTCATCTGGACCAGACACCCCAGATAAGCGGACCAAGGTGAGGAAGGTCAAGGTGGTCCGGTCCCCGGGGATCCCAGAGATGCCCAGCGGGGAGGGTTCCATGCCATGGCTGGACCGCTTCGAGACCACCAACGCCCTCATCAACCAGCTGGAGGACACCCTCAAGATGATGGAGACGAAGGGCATCAACCTCACCAACGCGTGGGAGTTGGCCAACACCGCCCGGTCGCTGCTGGACAGCGCCGACGTTGCCCAGGCCCTGATCTACGCCAACAGGAGCTTCAGCCTGGCCCTCGACGTGCACAGGTTCCCCGAGAGCGGTGTCGCCGCGTCCTGATTGCGCAAACCTTTTTCGGCCGAAAGCCATTCATGCCAGCGTGGAGACCCTGGACGGTGCCTTGATCGCATCCTCGATGGTGGTCGCCCTGATGGCGGGGACCTACGCGGGATTCGGTCTCAACGCGCCAACGGACCTGGACCGGAGGGCCGAGCTCTGGTTCGCCTTCGCGATATGGGCCGCAGCCATAGTGGGAGCCCTGGCCGGGGGCGACCTGGCCATCGGGTTCGTCATGGGCGCCCTGGTGCTCCTGTCCCTCTGGTCGGTGCTCCACTTCCCCCAGATAGGGACCCTGGAGACGCCGCTGCCCCGCCGGGCCCCGCTGTTCATCCTGGTCATCTGCATCGTCACGGCGGCACTCCTGGGACTTGCGGTGTTCCTCGTGGCCATCGACTGAGGACCGCCAACGTTAATTATGTCCTCGGGCGGTACGGACCCGGGACCCATGCGGCTCGTCACAACCTGGTACGGCACGTTCTTGCTCGATGACGATGGGAGATTGGCGGATTCCGCGCCGTTCCCGCGAAAGGCCGACGAGGTGAGCGAGAGGCTCCGGCTTATCCGCGAGGGGGAGGTTCTGGACGAGGAGCTCTCGCTGGCGCCCCGGGACCGGACCTTCGGGGTGACCGAGGACCGCCTGCTCGCCCTGGAGTGGGCCGAGAAGGTGACCGACCCCGTCCAGGCCACCGGCATCCCATCGCCCGATTCCCTCGACTTCGACCCATCGATGCTCCGGGAGGCCAGCCTCCAGCTGGCCACCGCGTCCATCAAGGACGCCCTCCCCCCGGACCAGCCTGTGGTGCTCTACCTTCGGGCCATGGACCAGGTGGACCGGGAGGGGTCGAGGTCCCTGGAGCTGTTGCGGTACTGGCATTCCTTCCACTTCCCGGAGCTGGGAGCCCTGGTGGGCGACTCGGAGTTCCTGGGCCTCCTTCGGGATGGTCCCAAGAGGGACAGGATCCTCGGGGAGAGGCCCGACCTGGACCCCGGGGTGGATGCCGGCCGGCCCCTGAGCCCGGGAGAGGGCGAGGCCATGTCCGGCCTGGCGGACCACATCCTCGATACAAGGGAGGAGGCCAGGAGGTTGCGAGCCCGCCTGGAGGAGGCCATCATAGACGCCGCACCGAACCTCGCGGCCTTGGCAGGTCCACTGGTGGGTGCCCGCCTCCTGAACCTGGCGGGGTCCCTCGAGCGCCTCGCACGCCTGCCATCATCGACCATCCAGCTCCTCGGGGCCGAACGGGCGCTCTTCCTCCACATACGCGAGGGGGCGCCACCGCCCAAGCACGGGGTGATATTCCAGCACCCCGTGGTCCATTCTGCGCCACCCTGGCTCCGGGGCCGCATGTCCCGGGCCCTGGCCGGGAAGATCGCCATCGCCGTCCGGGCGGACGCCTACGGCACGCGTCCCGAAGGAGAGCTGGGCAGGGAGCTCAGGGAGCAGTTCCTCACCCGGGCCCAGGAGCTGCGCACGGCCCACCCCGAGCCTCGACCAGGATGGCGAAGGCAGCGTCCCAGGAACTTCGACCAGAAGGCCAGGGGGGGCAAGAGCCAAGGCGGCGGCAGGGGCGGCAGCAGGGGCGGCGGCAGGGACGGTCACAGGAAGGGGGGCCGTCGGGACAAGCGCCAGGGCAGGCGCAGAAGGCGTTGAGCCCCTCGCCCGACAAGCCTTTTACCGCGGAGACCCATCGCCGTCCCGGAGGAGATCGCCATGGAGGGCAGGATCGGTATCATCGGAGGCACCAGCCTGGTGAAGAGGGCCAGCAAGCTGGACCTGCAGCTCCTTCAGGTGGAGACCCCCTACGGGCACCCCTCGTCGCCCCTGCACGTCGGCAAGTGGGGGGAACGACCTGTGGCGCTCCTGGTCCGTCACGGGCTGGACCATGACATCCCTCCACACAGGTTGAACCACAGGGCCAACATCGAGGCGATGAGATCGGCAGGGGTCCGACAGCTCATCCTGATAGCATCCGCTGGGTCCCTGCAAGACGGTCTCAAGCCGCCCTCGGTCGTCCTCCTTGACGATTACGCCAGTCCCTTCACCAGCGTGACCTTCCACGATGACACCATCGTGCATATAACCCCGGCGCTCTCGGACCGCATCAGGGGTGTGCTCGCTGAGGTCGCCTCGGAGGAGGGCATCCCCGTCGTGAACGGAGGGACCTACGTCCAGACCCTGGGACCGAGACTGGAGACGAGGGCGGAGGTCCGCGCCCTCCGCACGTGGGGGGACGTGGTGGGAATGACCGTGGCCTCCGAGGCCTCCCTGGCACTGGAGCGAGGGATGGAGGTGGCGGGCATCTCATCGGTGGACAACATGGCCCATGGCCTGGGTGAGGTCACCCTCGACTTTCAGGAGATAATGGCCAACGCCACCGCGAACTGGCAGGTCATCGAGAGGTTGCTCAAGAGGGCCGTGCCGAGACTGTGAGGGTGCAAGATGCTCCAGTGAGGATGAACACATGTCGAGCCTGATGATAACCGACGTCGTTCTGGTCGATGGGAAGGAGCCCACCCACATCTACGTGGAGGACGGGCAGGTGCAGGAGCTGGGTCGGCGGATGGATGCCGACCACACCATCGACGGCAGCGGCTGCGCCGCCCTGCCGGGACTGGTGAACACCCACACCCACGCGGCCATGGTGCTACTGCGGGGCTATGGCGACGACATGAACCTGCAGGACTGGCTCTCCGACCGCATCTGGCCCGCCGAGGCCAAGCTCACCGACGAGGACGTGTACTGGGGGACCCGCCTGGCCTGCCTGGAGATGGTCCGTACGGGAACGACGGCCTTCGCGGACATGTACTTCTTCGGGCCCAGGATGGCCGACGCCGCCTCCGACGCCGGGCTCAGGGCCGTCATCTCCGAGGGGTTCCTCGACCTGGGCGACGAGGAGCGGAGGGAGGCCAACATAAGGGCGACCGAGGCCACGACCCGCCACATCCGGCGGATGGGCGACCCCAGGGTGGTGCCCTCCGTGGGTCCCCACGCCGTCTACACCGTCTCGTCCGCCGGGTGGGAGTGGGTCCGGGCCTACTCGATGGACGAGGACCTGCTGGTGCACACCCATCTTGCGGAGACCCAGCAGGAGGTGGACGATTGCATCGAGGAGCACGGCTCGACGCCCACGGCCCTGCTGGACCGATTGGGTGTGCTGGAGCGGCCGGTGCTGGCCGCCCATTGCGTGCACCTGTCCCCCGAGGACATATCGCTCCTCGGCCAGCGGAGGGTCGGGGCCGCCCACAACCCGGTATCGAACATGAAGCTGGCCGTGGCCGGGATCATGCCCTGGACCGAGCTGGCCGATGCGGGCGCCAATCCCGTCCTCGGCACCGACGGGGCCGCCTCGAACAACTCCCTGGACATGTTCGAGACGATGAAGCAGGCAGCCCTCCTGCAGAAGCTCCAGGGGGACCCGACCCGCCTACCCGCGAGGGAGGTCCTCGAGGCCGCCACCTCGGGTGGGGCCCGCGCGTTGGGGCTCCCCGGGGGACGCATCGCCCAGGGGGAGGCGGCGGACATCATCCTGGTGGACCTGGAGAGGGTGGGCATGCAGCCCGTCCACGACCTGGTGTCGAACCTGGTGTACGCCGGGGCGGGTCACGCCGTGACGGCGACGGTCTGCGCCGGGGTCGTTCTCATGGAGGATGGCATCATCCCTGGGGGGTCGGAGGTGCTGGAGCGCGGTCGCCGGGTGGCCCTGGACCTCGTCTCGGGGGAATGACCCGGAACCTCCGAAAACGTAATGTCCCACGAATGCCGTGCGAACGATGGTGGTCCAGATGGTCAGGTCCCTGCTCCGCGAATCCATCGAGGTCGTGCCGATAGTCGACAAGGGAGGGTACCAGTACTTCGTCCATCCCCTCACCGATGGCGCCTCCGTCATCGACCCGCTCCTGCTTGAGGAGGTCACGCTGGACATGATGAAGACCACCGACTTCGATTGCGACAAGATCGTCACGGTGGAGGCCATGGGGATCCCCCTGGCCACCCTCCTGTCCCACAAGACCCGGAAGCCCTTCGTGATAATCCGGAAGCGCCAGTACAACCTGCCGGGAGAGGTGGTCATCGAGGCCTCCACGGGATACTCGAAGAACCGGCTCTTCATCAACGGCCTCGAGAAGGGGGACAGGGTCGTGCTCGTCGACGACGTCATGTCCACGGGAGGCACCCTCATCCAGACGGTGCGCACCCTCAAGGAGGTGTGCCAGGTGGACGTTCGGCACATCCACATCGTGTTCAACAAGCACGAGCACCCAGAGGAGATCGAGAAGGCCATCGGCCAGCCGATCCACGTCCTGCTCAACGTGAAGGTGGAGGGCGGCAGGGTGGTCGAGTTCGAGCCCTGATGGACGGACGGGGCCCATTCACGAGGTTGTCACTCGGCGCTCTTGGCCACCGTCCGGAGGACGGTGTCGTCGCCCTCGAGGGCGAACTTCTTGATGAGACCACGCATCTCCTTGGTCCACGGGTCTATCTCCTCGAGGCGGGCGATCCAGGCCTCGAAGAACTTGATCTTGGCCTCCAGTTCGGGGGTCTTGTTCACCTGGGCCTTGGCGGTCTCGAGCCACATCTCCGCCCACATGGTCTGGACCGGGTTGAGCTTCCACGAGGTGTAGGGATTGCGTTCCACGATAACGATCTGCTGCTCCTTCCAGAACTTGAACTTGTCGTAGAGATATCCAAAGATGAATATGCTGGTGATCACCAAACCGAAGAGCAGGGCGATCCCGAGGAAGGTGTTCTCCCGTCCAAAGCCCCACTCAGGGAACTTGACGATCAGGTACGGGTAGAAGATACCCGTGAGGGTCATCGACCAGAAGACCACCGAGATGACCATCTGTGCCTGCTGGACCCTCCAGAAGTTCTTCATCAATTTCTTCTTCCAGGTCTCTTTATGATTTTCCATTGGGACCACGTCCGTCCGTTTCGATGGAATGGCCCCTGGAGGTTTATATGTTTCCTCGGGGAATCCTTGACGTGGCTCATGCGAACTTCTTTGCGAAGTCCTTCTCCCGGATGTACCGGAGCAGGTCGAAGAAGGTGCGGGGATGCAGGGCCATCCAGGTGGCGAAGTTCCACGTCTCCTCCTTCAGGTTGGCCATGATGTCGCAGTTGTTGGTGCAGCGCTGGCAGTAGGGTTCCCTCGCCAGGCGTTTGCGCGCCTCCCTGGAATCGGATGAGCACCAGATGTCCTCGAGGGGAGTGTCGCGGACGTTGCCCAGCTTCCACTTGTCCCCGGCCAGCATCAGGCAGGGGAAGACCTCTCCGGTGGCGTTGAGCATCATGGTGCTGTAGAGCCCGAGGCAGGGATAGGTCCGCTTCCCCTTGGTGTATATGTCACGGACCTTGGCGAAGTAGTAGGCGTAGGCCGGCTCCTCCCTGGAGATCTCCTTCAGGAAGGCCAGCATCCGCTGGATGTCCTCCTCCTTCAAGGCCGCCTCGCCGAAGGTCTCCTCGTTGGAGTAGTAGTCGGAGACCACGGCCGGGGTGAGGTTCACGTGGTCCGTCCGCTCCTTGAAGAAGGCCCGGATGTCCTCGATGTTGTTCACGTTGAGGGCGGTGATCACGGACTCCACGCCCGTCTCGAAACGTTCGTTCTCGATCGCCTGGAGCCGCTCCAGGGTCCCGAGGGCCTTGTCGAAGCCGCCGGGGATGCAACGGATCTCGTCGTGCTGTTCCCCGACCCCGTCGATGGAGACGGTGACGGAGAGGAGCACGTCGGTGCCCTTCAGCAGGTCCAGGCTGCGCCGGACCATCTCCTCCGTCCGCTCGGGCAAGAAGCCATTGGTGGGAATAGCGATTATCTCCAGGTCCGGGCAACGCTTGGCCAGCAGGCCGATCATGTCGGGAAGGTCCTTGCGCAGGAAGGGCTCGCCGCCGGTGAGGTTGACCCATCGGATGCGGCGCAGGAAGGGGTCCATGAGGAGGCGGTCGAACTCCTCCAGGGAGAGCTCGTCGCCCGGTTCCATCTGCCAGATGGAGCACATCCGGCACTTGGAGTTGCACCGGACGGTGGTCTGGTAGATGAGGAACGAGGGCTGCATGCACTGCTTGCGAGCTCGCCTGTAGCGGAACTTCATGCCCTTGCCCAGGCCACCGATGTTGCTGATAACGGGTCCTGCCGTCGGCGAACCTCCTGGTACTGGAAAGGCGATGGACTATTTTTAACGTTGCGCCAGTGGCCTCACATGATTATAGGGACCACCAGAGTTAAAAATCACCTGGGAGAAACCTTCAAATACGAACGGGTCATTCCGACCCCCATGGCCAAGGGCTCTGGCAAGTCCAAGAAGGACGACAAGTCCAAGAAGGACAAGAGGTCCAAGAAGGACGGGAAGTACAAGAAGGAGAGCAAGACCCGGAAGGCTCCAAAATCCAGTCCCATCAGGACCGTCCATCACGAGAGCTCGATGAAGGAGGTGAGCGCCAAGCGGGCGTTCCTGACCTCGTTCATACTCTTCTCGGCCATCCTCGCCCCCGTCTTCGGGCTCGGGGCCTACTTCGCCAGGGACATCGGCTCCATCGGGGACCTGCTGGATTCCAAAGAGACCTTCTTCGTCGTGGGTATGATGGCCGGGGTCCTGGTGGCCTTCGTCGGCGCGCTTTTATTCACCCGCAAGGCCATTGCTCAGCCTGCTTAGCTCGAGACACCCACCCAAGGGCTCCCTTCAATCCAGCGTCTCCAGATCGAAGTGGACCGACAGGCCCTCCAGTACCGTGTGGACCTTGTCCGCGAACCATATCGCGTCCTGGACGGTGGCGTTCCTGTCCCACTCGTACACCAGGTCCTGGTGGCCGTGCGTGGGTTTGAACCCCAGCATGCACAGTCTGTCGATGACCTCCGATGGCTTCGCGCCCTCGGAGTAGAACATCAGCCTGATGTACGTCTTCATGGGAACGAGAATAGATTCATCGAGGGGCATATAATCCTTCGTACACAGTCGCTGGCACCTTCTTCGACCCCCGCCCCCAATGCTTATCACGCCCCGGTGCGTACGTGGTCGTCGGTGAGTTCCCTAGAGGAGGCCGCAGAGGCGGTGGCAGCCCGGATCCGGACGGCCGAGGACATCCACCTAGTCTCCCACATCGACGCCGACGGCATCAGCTCTGGCTCCATCGCCTACCGTGCGGTCCGACGCCTCGGTATCCGGCCCGAGGTCGAGTTCATCAAGCAGCTGGACGACTTCGTCATCGAACGCCTGTCCAAGGACATCCCCGAGGGGACGCTGGTATGGTTCACGGACCTGGGCTCGGGCCAGTTGGACAGGCTACGCGGGATCGACTGCGTGGTCTGCGACCACCATCAGCCCGCACTGTCGGCCCCCGAGGGTCCGCTCCAGGACGGGGGAAGCTACATCCAGGCGAACCCCCACCTCGTGGGTGTCGATGGTGCCCAGGAGGTCTCCGGTGCTGGCATGGCGTACCTCGTCGCCAGGGCACTCGATCCCAAGAACGTGGACCTGAGCATGCTGGCCATCGTGGGGGCCGTGGGGGACCTCCAGCACATGCACGAGGGCCGCCTGGTGGGCGTGAATGCCGACATCGTGGAGGAGGCGAGGGGCGCGGGCCTGGTGGAGGTCAGAATGGACCTGGCCTTCTTCGGCCGCGAGACGCGTCCTGTCCACAAGCTGCTCCAGTACTCCAGCCCCGCCATCCCGGGCGTCTCCGGCTCGGAGATGGGGGCGATGGAGGTGATGAAGGACGCCGACGTGGAGCCCAAGGACGGGGATGTGTGGCGCACCTGGTCGGACCTATCGCTGGAGGAGAAGCAGAGGATCGTGGCAAGGCTGGGAGAGATCCTGCTCACCCAGGGCCACGGTCACAAGGCGGTCGCGAAGCTGATACAGGAGGTGTACACCTTCACCGCCGAGGAGCAGGGCTCCGAGACCCGGGACGCCATGGAGTTCTCCACCCTGCTCAACGCCTGCGGCAGGTACGGGATGGCCCGCGTGGGGATGGAGGTCTGCCTCGGTGACCGCTTGGATGCCATGGCCGAGGCCAAGCGCCTGCAGGGGTCCCACAGGGCCAAGCTGGTGGCCGGCCTCCGGACGGTGCAGGCCGTGGGCGTGGCGACCCGGAACGCCATCCAGTTCTTCCATGCAGGGGATGCCATCCCGGACACCATCGTGGGCACCGTGGCCAGCATGGCGCTCCAGGCCCCCGAGGTGGACCTGGACCCGGGGCGGCCCATCATCGCCCTGGCCAACAAGCGGGACGAGCCCGGGGTCGTCAAGGTGTCGGGTCGTGGCACCCGCGACCTGGTGGACGAGGGGCTGGACCTGGCCAAGGCCATGACCGAGGCCGCGTCCAAGGTGGGAGGCATCGGAGGAGGCCACAACGTGGCGGCGGGCGCCTCGATCCCGGCTGGGACCGAGGAGGAGTTCCTGGACACCCTGGACGACATCGTGGCCGGCCAGGTGCCACGGTTGGCCAAGTTGGTGCCCGAGGGGTCGTCCTAGGTCCCTTCGGTCACCGGCCTACCATCCGATGTCCCGGTCGACGGAACGACCACGGTTGGTGGATGAACGGCTCCTGTCCACGCCGAGGGGGAGATCAGGTCCCGTCGGGTTGGTGTTGTGCCGGGTATTTGTTTAGCTCGGCATGGCGTCGAACTGAACTTGGGGGCTCGATGTCCCCCTCAAGGGCGCAATACCAGGCGCCCCGGCGATGGCCATGTAGGCCAACCCCCTACTGCCGATGTTCACCGCACCGTTGAGATCGGCATTGTACTCCCCGCAGGACGTACATACGAAGCGACCCTGGCTAGGTCGCCTCCCGTCCTGATGGCAGATACGACATTCGCGGGACGAGTATGCCTCGTCGACCTTGATGACGGGCACTCCCGCCCAGGCGG